>CAJXWT010000010.1 GCA_913062595.1 uncultured Fidelibacterota bacterium | reverse complement strand
GAATGAATATTTCGCCATCCGCACCAAAGCCGCTCTTTTAGACATTACACCTTTATACAAATACATCATTGAAGGCCCCGATGCTGAGCGCTTTTTAGATCGCATGGTAACGCGGAATATCGGTATCTGCAAGGTAGGTCAGGTCATGTACACCCCTTGGTGCGACGAAGAGGGGAAGCAAATCGATGACGGTACCGTGCAAAGATTGGCTGATCAAAAATTCCGCATCACCAGTGCTGAACCCAATTTAGAATGGATTGAAACCAATGCGATTGGAATGGATTTAACCATTACCGATGATTCAAAAACCACTGCCGCTCTTGCCCTGCAGGGACCCAACTCCCGGGCTATTCTAAATTCCATAGCCAGCGATACTTTAGACAATCTCAAATTTTTCTGGATGATGGAAACCCAATTCGGCGATATACCTGTCTCTATTTCCCGTACTGGTTACACAGGCGATCTTGGTTACGAAATCTGGATGAATCCAAAAGACGCCCTGACCGTTTGGGATTTACTTTTAGACAGTGGGAAACCTTACAGTATCACCCCCACCGGCCTCCATGCTTTGGATATGGCACGTATTGAAGCAGGGCTGATCCTGCTGGATGTGGATTATATATCATCCCGCCATGCTATCATAGAATCCCGGAAATCTTCCCCCTATGAACTGGGACTTGGGTGGGCCGTAAAAATGAAGAAAAAAGATTTTATCGGTAAAAAAGCTTTGGAAGCTGAATTGGCTCGTGGATCGGAATGGGAGTTTGTCGGCATTGACATTCAGTGGATTGAACTGGAAAATCATTATAGAAAAGTTGGGCTTCCACCTAGACTCCCAGGTACAGCATGGCGAACCAGCACACCATTATACAATGGCAATGAACAAGTGGGTTATGCCACCAGTGGATGCTGGTCTCCCATCCTGAAACGATACATCGCCTTGGCCCATGTTAAATCAGACTATGCGCAATCAGGTTCAACGTTGGATTTTGAATTAAAAGTAGAACACTACCGAAAACTCACACCGGCAACGGTAGTCAAAACACCCTTTTTTGATCCCGAAAGGAAACGGTCATGTCCCCAATAAAAAATTATGATGCTATTGTGATCGGTGGCGGGCACAACGGCCTAACCGCTGCGGCTTATCTGGCTCGCGGTGGGAAAAAGGTGCTGGTGCTTGAGCGTCGTTATATTTTAGGTGGTGCGGCTGTTACGGAAGAAGTGTTTCCTGGTTTTAAGTTTTCCGTATGCTCCTATGTGGTGAGCCTGCTGAAGGCCAATATCATTCGCGAACTGATGCTGCCGAAGTTCGGCCTGGAACTTCTCCCTCTGGAAAGTACCTTTACGCCGTTGGACAATGATTACCTGTTACGCACCGCCGATGAAGATCAAACATATCGAGAAATTTCCCGCCATTCCCCCCGGGATGCAGAAGCTTATATGCGCTTCGGCCCGTTCATGGGACAGATCGGTATGGCCGTTCGGCCCATCTTGGAAACGATCGCGCCCAATACAGTCCGGCCCGGTTTATCGGATTTAGCCACAATAAAAAAAATGCTGAACCATTTTAAAACGCTTTCGGATGAGCTATTTGAATATTTAACCAAACTTATGACCATGAGTTCGGCTGACTTTTTGGATGAATGGTTCGAATTTGAGCCTTTGAAAGCTACCATATCCTCTAGCGGTATCATTGGGACATTTATGGGCCCTCGTTCTCCAGGTTCCGCCTACGTGATGCTACACCATTACATGGGTGATATTGACGGCTCTTTTCGTACCTGGGGTTTCCAGCGCGGTGGGACTGGGGCCGTGAGCATGGCCATTGCCCGTTCAGCTGAACATTTTGGTGCAGATATCCTAACCGAAGCACCGGTGGAAAAAGTCATCGTTAAGAATGGCCGTGCCATTGGCATCGCACTTGAAAATGGAAACGAGTATCAAGCGGATAAAGTGATCTCCGGACTGGATCCGAAATTGTCCTTCTTGAAAATGGTGGATGAAAGCGATCTGCCATCAGATTTTGTCACGGATATTAAAAATTTTCGCATTCGTGGTTCATCGGGGAAAGTAAACCTGGCCCTGGACGGACTGCCTGACTTTACATGCCTGCCTGGATCCGGTCCGCACCTTCGCGGCGCTATTTCCATCGGCCCGAGTTATGATTATTTGGAAAAAGCTTATGATGATGCAAAGTACGGCAATTTTTCAAAGGTGCCATTCTTGGATATTATTATGCCATCTGTTCTCGATCCGGACATGGCGCCGCCCGGGAAGCATGTCATGTCCTGCTTTGTCCAGTATGCTCCTTATCTTATCAAAGGGGGCTGGAATGACCAAAAGCGGGAAGCCTTCGGCGACGCGGTCGTTAATGCAATTGCCAGGTTCGCACCCAATATCAAGAATATCATCCTCCACCGTCAAGTCCTGACTCCGGCGGATCTGGAATCCACTTTTGGCCTAACCGAAGGTAATATTTTCCACGGTGAATTATCCCTCCAGCAATTGTTTGTCCTGCGTCCGGCGGCGAATTGGGCCGATTACAAAACACCGATTAAAAATTATTATCAATGCGGCTCTGGCACACACCCCGGTGGCGGAATTACCGGCTCACCCGGGGAAATGGCTGCCAAAAAAATCTTAAGGGACTGGTGATGGATCGGTACGATAGCATTGTTGTTGGCGGCGGGGTGAACAGTTTAGTCAGCGCTTCCATTCTGGGTCAGTCCGGGAAAAAGGTACTTTTACTTGAAGCTTGTGATCAGATTGGCGGTTTGGCTACATCAACAGAATTTGCGCGAGGATTTAAATGCAACTTGGTCCATGATACGGTGAAATGGATTGATCCCAGGGTCATTAAAAAACTGAACCTTGAATCTCATGGTCTGGAATTATCATCACCCGAAATTGTTCGTACTGCTTTGGATACCAACGGGCAACATATATCATTTTACCGAAATGCGAATGAGACCGCCGCGTCCATTTCAAATCATTCAGAAGAAGACGCCAAGGCCTGGAAATATTTCACTCAATATATTGATAACCTGACTCACTTTTTAGAAAAACTCTATGAATTGACACCACCCAAATTGCCGAACATTGGAATTAAAGAAGCACTCTCAATGAGATCCATGCTCACACCAGTTCGAAAACACGGCACGCGCGGATTGGTGGATCTAATGCGGGTAATGCCCATGATGATGCCGGAACTGGTAGACGAATGGTTTAAGAATGAACTCCTTCGCAGCGCTGTTTCCACGGCCGGAGTTCATCATTTGTCCTTTGGACCTTTTGCCGCGGGCACAGGCTTTAATCTGCTTCATCAACATATCCAGAGTCATGGTGTTTTTCATCATGTAAATTTTGTAAAAGGTGGCACAGGAGAATTAGCAAATGCTGTAAAATTATCCGCTGAATCTGCCAACGTTGAAATTAGAATCCACGCAAAAGTGATATCCATTCATGTTGAAAATGGAATTTGCAGTGGCGTGACATTGGATGATAACGAAACTATTCAAGCAGATCAAATCGTATCCGGATTAGACCCCAATAACACCTTTATTAATTTGGTTGGACCATCAAAACTGAATCCATCATTTGCTACTCAACTTCGAAATATCAAATATCGGGGCAGTACTACTCGGATCCATTTTGCTTTAAATGACCTTCCAGAAATAAGTGGAATTACAGAAGATCAAATGGGATCTGTTTTTTCCATAAGCCCATCCATCGAATATCTTGAACGGGCTGCTGATGCAGCCAAGTATGGACGCATCGCAGAAGATCCCTATGTTGAATTCACCTTTCCTTCGCTAATCAATCCTGACTTCGCTCCTGAGGGTAAACACGTTTTATCCGCCACGGTGCAGTATGCCCCCTATCATTTGCGTGGACAAAATTGGACTGATGATTTGAAAGACCAGTATAAAAATAATGTAGTCGCTACTCTTGAAAATTATATTCCTGGATTTTCAGCCCAGATTAAATCTTCCGCTGTGTTTTCTCCTATGGATTTGGAAAATAAATTTGGCTTGACAGAAGGCAATTTAAATCATGGTGAAATGACGCTGGACCAATTCTTCTTTATGCGTCCAACCATAAGTTCAGCACAATATAAATCCCCCATAGAAAATTTATATCTATGTGGCCCTAGTACTCATCCCGGTGGTGGACTCCACGGGACTAACGGTTTTAACGCTGCCCACGAAATACTGAAATAGTAATCTACTTTAGGAAGTATCAGAAAACGGGAGGGAAATTCAGATTAGCTGAAGAACTCAGTCAGTTTTTTAATATAGTCAGGCGTTGTTCCACAGCAGCCTCCAATAACGGTCGCACCAAGATCATGCCAGTGTTTGCATTCCTGCAGATGCTGATCCGCGCTATATTCATCGGTAAACTGCCATTCTGGGGGATTGAATTTGCCCACATGAGCATAAACTCCTAAAGGTTTGTCCCACAAGGGTGCCAGCTGCTCCATGCCTGCGGTAATATGATCAGGTGGGGCACAGTTTAACAATAGTACATCCGGTTCATTACGTGCCATGGCATCTGCTACCTCCGCCATGGACTGACCTCCCAGAAGGCGGCCATCCTGATAGGGCACAAAGGCGACCCATGCTGGTATGCCAATTTCTTTTGCAGCCTTGATTGCCACCTCTGCTTCCGGTGTTGAATTGAATGTCTCAAACAGGAAAATATCAGCGCCGGCATCGGCATAGTCTGTCAACTCTTCCAGATATTCATCATATATTTCTTCAACATCCGGACTGTGGTCAGGTCGAAAACACCACTCCAAGGTGGTAATGGAAGCAGCAATCAGAGTGTCGTTGTGATTAATTGAACGGCGCGCTTTATCCGCCAGGGCAACTGATTCATGGATTAATTCACCAGCGCGATCTAATAGTCCCCGGGCACCAATAGCTGCTAGGTGTTCATCATTAGCGAAATGATTTCGAAAGCTACGTTTGCTGAGTTGAAAGGTATTGGTGGTAATCACATCTGCACCGGCATTTATGTAATCCTGGTGAATTTCCAAATTCAATTCCGGTTCACTCTTTAACTGGTGGCTGGCCCAAGTATATCCACGGCGTAAAATTTCTGTGCCAATACCACCATCAAGAAATGTTACCTGTTGGGCATCTATCCTGCTTTTTAATTCTTTATAGCTCATGGTTTTAGCCTATCACTTTGCGGACAGCACGGATATGTTCGGGTGTTGTGCCACTGGAACCGCCTACAATCTGAACACCCTGATCCAACCAGCTATTTACTTCTTGGGCATATTTTTCCGGTGATACTTCATCGGTATCTTCAAAGCAGGGATAAAAGTCTGGCTTCCAACTGGGAGGATTGTATCGGCCAATGATTGCCTTGGCGCCACAGGGTGATCCATTAATAATATTGGGCAGACTTTTCGTTATCATAGGTATGGTCCCAGCAGAAACGAGCGCTGCTTCAGCACCATTCCCGCGGGCAAGATCGGCTACATTCGATAAAGATTCACCATTTAATAAATTCCCGTCCATACCAGGAACAAAGCTCATCCACACAGGCAGATCAAACCCTGCGGCTGCCTGCAGGGCCGCCTGTGCTTCCCTGGTATTGTTCATGCCCTCGAAAAAAATAAAGTCAACGCCGCAGTCTAATAGAACCTCTACACATTCTTCATGGTGATCCAGACAGTCGTTTTCAGGTGGTGATAAATCAGGCCGGAATAAATGCATGACCGGCGCAATGGAACCAGCCAACGGAACAGTTCCTGCCATACCTGTCTCAGCCAATGCTTCTTTCGCTAAGGACACGGCAGTACGGCACAATTCCATCGCTTTGGCGGGCAAGCCAGTAGCGCCAATCAAAGCCATATGTTCTTCATCTCTGAAGAAGTTGATAAAGTTTCGTTTGGTTAAATTGAAAGTGTGCGTGGTCAGCACATCAACTCCAGCTTCCAGATAGTCAACATGGATACTACGGATAACATCAGGAGCATCTTCGATGCCATGCTGACGCCAGCGGATACCGCGGCGTAGTACTTCAGATCCAATACCGCCATCTAACAGAATAGATTCCTTGGCTGCAAGCTTTTCTTTGATAATTTTGTAACTCATTTACATAATGAAAGAAAGAAATTTAAACGTTTATCCAACAAAAAAAAATAAAACACTAATGGTATAATAAATTAGAGGCTATTTGGATCAATCCTGCAGGATCAGATCACTTATTAATCCCCTCCTTAAAAATCTGCGGTTCAGCAGGTTATATGCAATACAGCGTTGACATTGGCAGTGGATTCAGAAAGGTACTTACACGCTTCCACAGTCTTCATAATCTTCAATGTAATACCTCTTTGCTCAGCTTCATGAATGACTGCCTCAGTGATCGGCAGTCGGCCATAATAACCAGTACCAATCACCAGTTCCCCACAATCCCAGGGAATATTTTCCTGAGGGCCAAGGGGCGTGTGACCAAACTGTGCTCGAAGCGGTTTACTTTTTTTCTTTTGCCGACGTTCTACTGTTTTATTATTCAGTACAACATCATGCTGGTATAATTCACGACCGATCTGGATCTGGCCAAAATTGTTGTAAGTGAACATCATAGTTTTTTTCTTCAATCTCACTAAAATATAAGTCTAATCAAATAATTCTATCCACTGTTTTTTATTACTTGTACAATGTTGCGCCAGTTTTACCTTTACCCAAATCTCTAGAAGCTCAGGCATTTTTCTTTGCCTGCTGAATTCTCCGTTTATACCTAAGCGGCCACCACCACGGCCCAGACCACCACAACCATGAAAGTTTAAATCCAGTACTTTGGATAATACCAACCTGCCATAGTGAACGTATTATTCAAATTGGTCTGTTTATGGTCATTTCATATATTTAGGATAGTACAAATCAACGACTACCCGGGGGTACATTTCTTCGGATCAGGGAAATAGAGTTACTTTGACAATCCAAATACATAAGGATAGAATGGACAAACTATTAATTTCAGTTAGAATGCTTTTGCTTCTGCCCTTGATTGCTACTAGCCAGGTGGTAATCGAGGAAGCATTTCCCAATTTGTATTTCACTCAACCGGTTGACCTACAGTACGCACCAGATGGATCCGATCGGCTTTTTGTGGTGGAACAGAGAGGTACCATCTATGTTTTTGAGAATAACTCTTCTGTAACGGAAAAAATCATGTTCCTTGATATTCGTGATAAGGTAGTATACGAAGGTGAAAGGGGGCTCCTCGGCCTTGCATTTCACCCGGACTATGAAAATAACCGCTATTTCTTTGTCAACTATACAGCACCAAATCCACTAAGAACAGTAGTTTCCCGGTTTCAGGTAACAGCAGATGATCCTGATGTTGGTGATGAATTATCAGAACACATAATCATTCAAATCGACCAACCGTTCAGTAACCATAACGGTGGTCAAATCGTCTTTGGTCCCGATAGTTACCTTTACATAGGAATGGGTGATGGCGGTTGGTTTGGAGACCCCTACAATAATGGGCAGGATCTGACAACCCTGCTCGGTGCCATACTTCGAATTGATGTCGATACCGTGTCAGCAACCTTAAATTATGGTATTCCTGTGGATAATCCCTTCGCTGCTGACACCCTGGAATCCAGGGATGAGATTTATGCTTACGGACTTCGAAATCCATGGCGATTTAGTTTTGATCCATATACCAATTTTTGCTGGGTCGCAGATGTAGGTCAGGATCTCTACGAAGAGATTGATATCCTTGTATATGGTGGCAACTACGGCTGGAATATCATGGAAGGTTCGCACTGTTATAACCCAGCTACAGGGTGTGATACTACCGGATTGATCTTGCCTATTTATACCTACGACCATAGTATTGGCGAATCTATCACAGGTGGTTTCGTGTATCGTGGTACTTTGGTCCCTGATATTTATGGAAAATACATTTTTGCTGACTTTGAATATGGCGATGTTTGGTCTTTAGAATATGATGGGGAAAATCCCCCTGAATTGAGTACCCTTGGCGACATAGGGCCATATTCCGTTACTTCCTTTGGTATTGATCAGCATGATGAACTGTACATTTGTTCATTTGATGGGATGATATACAAATTTGTACAGACACTTTCTACAGTCGACCATGGTGACCGAATACCAAATGGATTTTCCCTATATCAGAATTATCCCAACCCCTTCAATCCAATTACCACTATAAATTATGACTTGCCGGAAAATAAACATGTCAAAATCACTATTTACAATTTGCTTGGAAAACAAATTAAAATACTTGTAAATAAATACAAACCGCCTGGACGCTATGAGGCTAAATGGGCTGGTACAGACCGCTTCGGCAAACAAGTTGCTAACGGTGTATACCTAGTTATTATGCAAACTAGAAATTTCTCTCAGGCACGCAAGATCGTATATATCAAATAGTAAAGCTGACTATTAATTTTCAGTTTCTCTGCGTACATTTTAGTATTCATTAACCAAGGAAGGTTCAGCATGAAAAATAATCTCTCCGGTAACGATGCATACGCAGGATCACAATTAAACGGCCTAGTATTATTACGCGTTTTAATTGGGTGGCATTTTCTTTATGAAGGTGTATCCAAATTGATTAATCCCTATTGGAGTTCTGCCGCCTATCTACTTGATTCCAAATGGATTTTTTCTTCATTAGCTAAAACAATTGTATCAAACCCTACATTATTAGGAATTTCTGATTTTGTGAATATGTGGGGCTTAACTTTGGTCGGTGCATCTCTCCTGTTAGGTCTATTTAGTCGCTATTCAGCTCTAGTGGGAATGGGCTTTGTAATACTCTATTATCTTTTTGCACCTCCTTTTTTAGGTTTAGAATATTCTAGACCGGGAGAAGGCAGTTATATTATTGTAAATAAAAACTTAATTGAAGCCTGTGCTCTGTGGGTACTTTATGCATTCCCTACAGGTCATGTAATTGGTTTGGATAGATTTTTTACTAAATAAGAATCAAATTAAAAGAGGCATAATATGAGTGAAAATAATAACATGGATCGCCGTGAGCTAATAAAAGGGCTTGCCACTGTACCGGTTTTTGGTCTCTTTCTTGTAAAACTATGGCAAAAGATGCGCCGAGACGCCATAAAAAAATCAAATATCCTTTCTAATCTGGTTCAAGAAAATTCTGCTCCTGCTGTTATCAAAAGTCTTTCAGATAGTAGACATCTGAATATCGGTATCATTGGGTATGGTGGCCGTGGTTCTCACCTTGTTCGTGGTGCTGGTTTTGCCACAAAAGGTTGGACGGATACAGTAGCTGAAAATGCCAAAAAAAATAAATTGGATAAACAATTTGAAACATACATGACCCAGGAAGATTTAAATTGCTCAATTAAAGGTGTCTGTGATCTTTTCGATGTACGTGCAAATCAGGGTTTAGACGCATCAAAAAATGAAATCCGCCCGGGAGCTAAACCTCGGTCAACGGCGACCAGATACCTACACTATACTGAATTATTGGCCAATGACGAAATAGATGCTGTAATTGTTGCCACCCCTGATCACTGGCATGCTCGAATCGCCATGGCCGCTGCAAAAGCGGGTAAACATGTTTATTGTGAAAAAGGGTTAACACGAACTTTTGATGAAGCCATAGCCCTACATGACATTGTTAAAGAAACTGGAATTACTTTTCAATTGGGTCACCAAAACAGGCAAGTAGAAGCCAATGAAAAAGCAAAGCAGATTATTCGTCAGGGCTTGTTAGGCAAGATAAATCTGGTCGAATTAGCAACAAATCGTAATTCCCCTTGGGGAGCATGGGTTTGGAATATTCATCCAAAGGGCAATGCTAAAACCATCGATTGGGATACATTTCAAGAACCGTCACCAAATAAATTTCCCTTTGGTGAGGAAGCTCTAAAACGATTTTTTCGATGGCGTTGCTGGTTTGATTATGGCACCGGTCTATCTGGTGATCTACTATCTCATGATTTTGATGCTATAAATCAAATCATGGATTTGGGAATTCCAAAATATGCTTCATCGACAGGTGGAATCTACTTTTACAAAGATGGACGCGATGTTCCGGATGTTTGGAATGCAACTTTTGAATACCCCGATAAAGATTTGACTGTTTTATACAGTGCAACATTGTCCAGTAATGAACCTCGTGGAAATCGTATCATGGGACATGATGCAACGATGCAGATGGGTGGACAGAGTGGAGGTGGGTCCATTCATGGCTTCATAGTGACAGCAGATTCCGAATCAACTCAATACAAAGAACGTCTTGAACAAGGAATTATTAATACAAAATATCCGATTTATACGTATTCTCCTGGCTCTAAACAAATTGACGGTGTAACATCAGCGACTTCAAGGTATTTTGCTAATAAAGGCCTTTTATATACATACAGAGAAGGTAAAAGAGTCGATCCAACCCATTTACATATTAAGGATTGGCTAGATTCAATCAGAAGTGGCAGTCAACCAAAATGTAATATTGATGTGGCGCTCCACGAAGCTGTAGCCTGTCATATGGCTACAGAATCCTACTTCCAAGGTCGCCGTATTGAGTGGGATCCAAAAAAGCGTGCTTTAGTTTAAATTTTGTTATTTAAGCTAATTAGTAATTAAATCCCATGATCATTACTGACTGGGACATAGCAAATAGTCAAATAAACCAGTGGAAAGAAGCAGGTTATACTATTGTTTTCACAAATGGATGTTTTGATATACTTCACCTGGGACATATAAAATTACTTTCAGCAGCAAAAGAGAAAGGAGATCGTCTTGTTGTGGGTCTAAATGGTGATCAATCGGTACAACGTCTCAAAGGACACGATCGCCCACTTCAGCCTTTCGATGATCGGGCCACCATTTTGGACGCCCTTGAAGCGGTGGATATGGTGATCGGTTTTGAAGAGGATACACCTGCAGAAATCATTTCGGAATTATTGCCAGATATCCTTGTAAAAGGTGGAGATTATAACACCAACACAATAGTTGGTGCAGATACAGTAATTGCCAACGGCGGAATTGTAGAAACCATACCTTTGGTACCAGAAAAAAGTACCACTAAGCTTGTTGATCGGATTATTAAGTCAAAATAATAATAAAATGAGATTCATCTCTTTTATTCCTATTGCTTGGTGCATGCTGCTAGGACAACCATTTTTTCAGGAAAAATCTATCTTTTCATTACAGAATAAGCACGTTCACGGCAGCAGCATAATTGAAACTCCCAACGGCGATCTCTTAGCTTGTTGGTTTTATGGCTCTGGCGAAAGGACTGCAAATGATGTATTAATCCAGGGTAGTCGTTTAAAAAAAGGAGGGGAAATTTGGGAATCTGTTTTCGAGATGGCAGATACTCCAGGACTTCCCGACTGTAATCCAGTACTTTGGGTCGATAAAAAAAATAAATTGTGGCTTTTCTGGATAGCAGTCCGAGCCAACCGTTGGGAGAACTCAATGTTGCGTTATCGGACATCAACTAATTACATGAAAAAAGGCGCACCTCAATGGGCTTGGCAGGATGATATTATTTTGAAACCTGGTGACACCTTTGCGGATGCAATACAATCCGGTTTTGACCGTTATGTTGACGAACCTATGTGGGCGGAGTATGCCTTACCATATGCAAAATTAATAGTCGAAGCCGCAAAGGACCCCGAAAAACGGCAAAAAGGCTGGATGACACGTATCCATCCCATCAGTTTAAATTCAGGTCGGATTTTATTACCGTTATATTCCGACGGCTATAATGTTTCAATCGTGGCCATAAGTGATAATCTGGGAAAAAACTGGAAAGCCAGTAACCCAATTGTTGGGTTAGGACCCATACAACCTACTTTAATCCCAAAAAAGGACGGCAGTATTGTGGCTTATATGCGTGATTCAGGTCTTGAACCCAAACGTATCCTAAAAAGCATTTCCAAGGATAGCGGAGAAACTTGGTCCTTCGCAACAGATACCCCAATACCAAATCCTAGTTCTAGCGTTGAAGTGTTAGGTCTAAAAAATGGCCACTGGATTATGGCTTGCAATGATACTGAAGAAGGACGTCACCAAATGGCAATACTACTATCAACAGATGAAGGAACTTCATGGCTATGGAAACGCTACATTGGACAAGCTCCAAAAAACAGTAATATCAGCTTTTCCTATCCTTCGTTGATACAGTCATCTAATGGTTTGATCCATATTTCCTATTCCTTTAAAACCGATGAAGGAAAGACAATCCAGCACTCATCATTCAATGAGGATTGGATTACTGTAGAAACACGATAAAAAAATCCCCCTGTCCGCCAGAACAAGGGGATGTTATAGAATAATAATTAAATCTTCTTTCCTACATCAACGTAATAAAAGCATCTTCTTTCTAGCGATATACTTTTCAGAACGCAGTTCATAAAAATATACACCTGATGAAACTGGCTGCCCAGACAAATCCAACCCATTCCATTCCAGACTATGGTGACCCGCGTCCATTGAGCGATTAATAAGCATATTGATCCTTTGTCCTAACAGATTATAAACAATCAGTGTTGTTTGACCAGGTTCTACCAAATCAAAAGATATTCTTGTTGTAGGATTAAATGGATTAGGATAATTCTGTGATAATTTATATTGAACCGGTATTCCATCCTGCGCGATTACACCCAGATTGGTCGTGCTGAATGAAACCATCTCTGAAGTATCTGGATAACTACAAGCAACATTAAGTATTTCGGGGTCCATCGATGTTCCAGGAAGAGCTAGAGCGCCTAATCCAAAGGATATTGTGGCTGGTAATGAGGCTAATCCACCGGTGGCTTTAAAAGTAACATGAAAAATAGCACCTTCAGTCCCATCGCCACTTGTGTGAGCTCGCGATGTACTATAAGCCATGACACGAACGAAATTTTCCATTTCATTAGCTAACACTGTCATCGTCTCATTGACATTAGGTGTAGTTGGATCATCTAGGGCCACTAGTTTATCACCCTTTATAACTTCACCACCTTGATCATAACTAAGGGCTGATCCAGCATCATGATAGATATCCAGTTGGGTGCCACGAATTGATTCATTATCTACCAACATTAAAGTAAGCGTTAGACTAGAATCTTCTTCTATGCCAGAAAGCTCGGAAACAAAACCAATGCAGCCGCATAGACCAGTGGCAATTTCCTGGCCATACGTAGGATTGGGGGATCCATTGGGTAACAATGTTCTTAAGTCTGTGTGATATGCAGAATCAGACGGACAGTCCAACCCGTAAGCGTTAACCGTTAAGGATAAGATAATTATTAGTTGTGAGGTTATATTTCTTTTCAAAGTTCTACTCCAAAAGAATGCATTGGAATGCAAGCTATCCATGATTGAATCAAAATCCAACAATTCTTTATTTCATCATAATCATTTTTTGTTTAAATACATGATCCCCCGCCTGTACAACCAGTAAATATACACCACTCGGTGCGGCAGCATTCATATCCGTCATACCAGCCCACTCCATCCTGTATCGGCCTGCATTATAATCACCTTCCGCAAGTGAGGCCACATGTCTGCCCACTATATCATAAATATTTACCACCATATGACTCTTCTCAGGAAGAGATACTGTAAATCTCGTCCGAGGATTAAATGGATTAGGATAAGCATTCGAAAAATGAAATGTATTTGGAATATCAATATTTGTATTAACAGTTAATTGAACAGTCAGGGTTAGCTCAAAAGAATTAAGTCCACTTATTGATACTTCACCATTAATTGTATTATAAACACCCCAGTATATTTCCTTATCCTGTACATACCCAAAAAGGGATAAGAGGGTATCATATGTTAATTGGGTGACCATCTCACTATTGGTATTCTGCGAGAAAAGCGGACGCATTAATTCAGGGTCATCCAGAATAAAAAATGTATACTCTGCATCAAGACCTACGCTACTCCAGGAAAAATCCAGATTTTCGTCAGAAGACATTAGTGTATCTTTATAACCCGTTACAGGTGAAGATAATGTTGGAGCATCAGGGAATTGTAAATCAGAGGTTAAATATTCTAGTACCTTGTATACATAATCTTTTTTGTTTAAAAATGACTCATTAGGGGGAGAAACCGCAGCAATATTAAATGCGGAAAATATCACTCTATATTCTGGTGATGAATAACGTAACACTGCTCCATGTTCTTCATCACCGTTAAAATAAAAAACAAGGCTCGATCGAGGATCACCGTAAGTTGCGAGTGAATCAATTCCGATAGCACCTAATGATAAAAATATGTTGTTGTCTGAGTCCACACCAACCGGATCACCTTCAACACCCCTTAATATGCCACCAGAACGAAAACCAGCATAGCGTATTTCAAGGTAATCATTAAATAAATCTGAATCAGCAAGTTCCTCGCCAAGATGATTCCCCGTAAGGAAAAGATTCTTTCCACCATCTAAATATGTCTTTATCGCTGTTTTTTCCACGGCGGATAGGCCATTGCCATCCGCAGAGCCAGTGTTCCATATGACTATATCCCTCATTCCTAATCCCAATTCATTCAAACTAGTGGATGTTCTATCAAGCACTTCATAGCTCTCATTCAGCGAATCAATGGCGGCAATAAATCCTAATTCTGTATTGTCCCCATTATCATCATCAACCAAGAGGATAGCTGGTATCCCAATATTAATTTCCCATTCCTCAGTAACGCTTTCAGAACCATCAAAAGAAAGTGTTATATCAAAAACTGCTGTGCCAGTTTCTGCATCATCACTAATATCAATAATAAATGGATCATCAGCATTGGTTAATTCCTGATTCGTACCAATTTCACCAAATGTAGTAGTCCCATCTGTGATTGTAATACCTGAATTATTTGACTCTATCTGCCCTGTAACAGATGAAAGTGTGTTACCATAATTTGCTATAGTTATAATTACCGATATACTTTCACCCGGATCGGGATAGGAGTTGTCACCTGAAACAGAAAATTCTATATCATTCAACATTAGTAGATTATTGATTGATATTAAACTCAGTATATAGTTGGCATTACTACCAGTTATGCTGGTTATTATTGGATTAATAGTGGCAGCAGTATAAGATGACCAATTATTTAAAACAGTAAATCCATCGCCATTCAGATCTACTGGAATTTCAAAACCATCATCAAAACTACCCTGGTGCGTAAACACTTTCAAATTCCAGTTATAGTTTCCATCACCATCAAACTGTATCAATAAATTATCAGCGGACCCCGACCCCCTATTTAGCTTAACGTAATTTACCCCTAGATGGTCTGGAAGTTTGTTTGTTGGCGGTGTATAATTGACTAATGCGCCGGTTGCGGAACGTGTGATTGCTGCTGCAGTTATATTACTGGCTTCCTCAAATTCTCCCTCGTAATACGTTCCATTTGATCGGTATCCTGTGAAATAACACCAAGCAGAGAATTTGCTAAACTCATCTGTAAAATTAGAGCCATTGTTTGTGAAATAATTGTTTTGAGCAGATACGGTGCTACTTATTGGAGTTTCCCAAATATTTTTTACAGCACTATCGCCAAAATTTTCATGTATATAAAGATTCCACAATACAGATCCATATTGGTATAAACCGCCAGACTCAAAATAATCTAAACTACGATAGGGTTCATTCTGAAAATCCTGATCATAACCATTATAACCATTTAACTCGTCATAGATAACTTCTTCAGCCCACATGGAAGTGCATTCTCTATACCAGCTACCGCTTGGACCTGAATCTCCATCACAACTTGCATAGACATGCTGTACTAGATGATGAAGTTCATGGGCAGTTGTAAGCTTATTCTGATTATCAGTTAGATTTTTGTGCATGTAAATTCTGTGGTAACTGCTGCCCGGCACATAACCATAAGTACCTTCCTGATATTCAATCGTGACCAAAAACATTGTATTGCTGGTGCATGTTAGGGGATTAATCCATCCTACATTAATGAACAAGGCCAGAGCATCCTCAATATATTGTCCCATATTCTCAACATAATCAGGATATCCACTATTATCATTGTCCTGCGCATTACCCCCTGTCAATCCATCAGTGCCGGTCATTTGGTAATTAATTTGCACATTACCTTCGGGAGTAAAATAGGTTAGACGATTACTAGATTGGATGTCTGTATCATCCTGCATATTATCTAGTTCTAATTGTAAATCTGCAGGCAATTGATCATAATTATCCTCTGCATCATCAATAATGCCAAGGCCGCAACGAATATGATCTGGTTCAGCGAACTTGTAGCGGTCAGGTAACGATTCCGGAATTAATAAAACCCTGGTCTTTAATTCCACAGCCTTTAAATCACTTATTAGTCCATCCCGCAGGTCATGATTGATTAACACCAAGGGGTTATCGAGCGCGAGTAAAATATTTACAAAGAATATTGCAATAAAAATTATACTGGATTTCTTCATCCTTGGTATTCCAACTAGACTAAATATCTTTTCTGTATTATAAGTACGGTATTATCCCAATAATTACTCAAAATTGATATCTATCGATATATAGGTGAACTATTTCATCAAGATCATTTTATCCGTTGCTCGATATAACTGGTTTCCAGTATTTAATTCTGTTGCAACGACATCATAAAGGTATACACCAGATGGTAAATTATTTCCAGAAAAACTTTTACCATCCCAACCGAAGCTATGCATACCCTGCGAATATACCTGATTTCCCAATCGGGAAACTTCTCTGCCAAGTATATCACTGATGATGATAGTCACATTAGCACTCAGGGGTATTTCTATACGAATTTGCGTCTCTGGATTGAATGGATTAGGATAGTTACCCATAAGCGTGAATTGCTTGGGAAATAATTCCTCTACTGAAGATAAGTTACCTGTTACCACGGTTAGCGTTCGGGTTCCAGATTCGATTGATTCCAAGCCATCGGTGGCAACAACTTTCCACGTTCCAGTAAGTGATTGGTTTTCACCAATCATTGCGGTTACATCTGCGGTTGAAACACTGGCTGAAATACCATCGGTAGCAGGAACTTCGATCCCAGCTAAGTCACCCTCTAGAACAACTTTGTAACCGATCAAGTCATCATCTGGATCAGATACACTGCCTCCAAATAAAAATGTTAGTTGATCCGTTGTACTTAGATCCACTGTTGCACCATCCTGGGGAGTCGCTTGAGCAATGGTTCCTTCTGGCCCACCATAACCCATTAACCAATCCACTGAATTGGATAAAAGGGCCGTGAAATCCTGCGCTGCTTCAATTGGAAAGGCAAAATAGACTGTCTTGAATGGAGCGTTAAAACCTAAACCATTGTAACGGGATCCTGTTTTATTACTTGACGCGTCTCCTATAAAAATATAATCAGCAAGGCTAACTGTCATATGATCACCCCAATTAGTCCAACCCATCAGTTCATAATCAAGCGGTCCATAAGCGGAATTTTCCCATGTGTTAGTAATCGGATCATTATCTACACCAAAATGATTTATATCCCCGCTTCCACCATTAGTCCCATCCTCATCATTATCAGGATCATTGATATAATTTAATAGTCCAAGATAATCATAGGCGAAATCTCCCGGTGAAAATATTCCAACATCTGCTAACCCAGTTTTCCAGAAATAATCCATGTCAGAATAAAGCAAACGACCACCCCTATCAAGGAAATCGCCAAAACCATTAGGATCTTCACCAATTGACGGCATGGTGCCTCCTCCCCAGCCATGCTTAACGATTAGATCAAAATTTGGATGATTAATCACATCATAATCAACTCCATTGCGATCATTAACATTCCATATATAATAATTGCTTGATCCCTCTAATATTGGATTTAAACCATCGGGGGAAGTATATATAGAACCCCAATTATCTTGACCAAGGCTGTCCCTAGTCCCATCCTGCAGTACTAGAACATGCTGTAAAATATTTGGCTCAGAAACCCGGATGAAAGAACGCCAACTGCTTGTACTAGATCTACCAGTTACATCAGTTGATCTAACATAGAAATTCACAGTATCGCCTATAGACATAGATACATTTGCGACGTACCGTCCTTCTACTTCCGAGTCCTGCACCATCGCAATTTCTTGATCGTAGGAATTTCCACTTTCTGGAGCGATAGTAACATTCAGGGTACAGGCGAAAGCATCACCATCAAGATCCACTACATCAGCCCACACTTCTTTTTCCTCTGCCCAGGTATCGCTGAAATTTGGTAATTGTTCAACAAAAGGAGGTACCGCTTCGTATTCTACAACAGCTTGGGTTAAATGATGATAAGGAAATTCACCATTCCAAATGCCATACCATGCACCACCTTCAGGAGCGATTGAATGAAGCGTAGACCTGCATGACCAATTATCATTTGGATCAGGTGTTCCATCCTGCCAAATCGTTGCAATGTTGAGGTATACAAGTTGAAGCATACTATAACCAACATACACATAGAGCATTTCATCGGGAACGCCAAGGGAGTCTGAATTCACATCAACACCAAGACCGCTAAGCTGATTAGCTGGAAAATCACATACATTCCAACCTCCTGTAGTATCAGCCCAGGGATCCCATAAACCCTGAGCGTTAAAATGATTTTCAGGATTACTATTATGAAAGGTGGCCGCTATAGGCCATTCATCCATAAGAAACTGAATGGTACTTGGCAAGGCACCATCATAAGTATTAGCCATACTTGGATACTGGGAGTGCCATAAGCCCTCATCATCTTGCTGATATGCTGGACCATATACCCAAACATCCACTTCAGCTTCTTCATCTACCATATTGAAATTTTCGTCAATATTTTTTGTCATTACATGAAATTGATTTATAATTCCAGAAGTTAATAAATGAATCCGGGTAACTACGGAGTCGTCGCCTGTAGTCTGATAATCAGACATAAAATCACTGTAATCTTCAACATATGAAGGATCCGTATAATAGGATATTGTATCCGTAATCGTTCTTTCCCCATCCCGTCCCACATGAACACCAAGACGATGAGTCATCCCACAATTACAGGTTGTGATTTCAGCTCTATCAATGATAGATCTTTCTTCACCTGATGATCGACTACCTTCTTTACCCATTACCCATGCTGTATTCATTACGATCATGATTAAAAACAGTCTTATTATTTTTTTATACATAGCTACTCTCACCTTATTGTTTTTAATTATTTATTATAAAGCTATCGTTATTTCAAAGGAATGAATTGGTGCAAAATATTTGTGGTCCTCGAATGAATAGGAAAGCCAGCTTCTCGTGTTAAATACTGGGCGGAGGTTCACCCCAAATCCACCCGTGAAACCACGCATATTACCATTTAATTCCAATTCTGTGGCATTATTATTGAACATGCCATTTAAATTACCATGACCCAAAACAAAATACATCAATTCTCCAAGGTTATATTCAAGTCCAATTGACAAAAACTCTGCCTGATCAGCAATATTATGCACAGCCACACTGCTGATTAGCTTGTCCTTTCCTCGAACCGGTATTGTAACCGATGAACCCAAATCGAAACTGATCGGAAGTGAATATTTTTCAGAAACTACTTCAATTCTTACATCCTCTTCTTCGAAAATGTTGTCACTTAACTGGATTGATTCCTGGAGGTTTTCGCCCTCGTAATTCATGTCACCGCCAAAATTCTTAATAGAAAAACCGATCGTCAGATCATAGAACAACCCCACATTATAAATTGCTCCCATATCGAAAGCTATACCAGATGCTGTTAATTTGTCTATGTTCTGCATCACATATTTGATCGTACCTCCCCCGCTAAACTTATCAGTCATACTTCGTGCAAACGATAGAAAACCGGCAAAATCATTGGCAGTAAATGTTCTACCAGTCCCAAGGGGTTGAAGCTCTGTAGTCTCTTCAATATCACCAGAAAGAAGCCCCAATAATCCCATTGAAATTGTACCAATTGCAGGCATATTATATGCAAAAGACATGTAGTCAAAACTCATGCCCACAAAATAATCCGAGTGGTGGATGATGGAATTGGTTCCTGTAAGTGTAGCAGCTGTCGCTGGATTATAACTTAATGCATCAATTAGGCCTGGCCTGGCAACCAAGGTACCACCATTTGCTGAACCTCTTGTAGTGGCATTTATTTGTAGGAATTTTGCTCCAGCGCTACCCTGTCCTGCTATGATTATATGACTCAATAATAACCCAACAACAATTATTTTATGCAAAAATATCTTCATAACTAAGGACCTAATACAATTGCGATTTTCCCTTCCTTGTATACAGTTTTACCTAATAATTCACCTTTAAGCTGATACAGATATAAACCACTGGCTACTTTTAATCCCTCATAATTTCTCAAATCCCATGATAAGGATCCCTCCTCATCATAGACTTCATTATTCCCTACTATGCCATCTTTTACTAGAGTAGCAATCCATTCACCTGCGACATTAAAAATCCTGATGCTACATGATGCTGGCAAATGACGGAAATCAATATGCTGGGTAAACCGATTCTGATCCCATAAGGCTCTAACAATATATGGGTTGGGAACAACTTTAACCTCGTCCAATGAAGCATGACTTAACGTATCAAGCATATTTACGGTATAAAACCTGAATTCATCATTAACGGTTAGTGGTCTGGATGTGGTCATAAATAATGTGTCCGGAGTTTCTGCGTTAGCCCCATCTGGATAAGCCAGAGCATCGCCGCCTACAATATTCTCATCAAATGGTAAAAAGGTAACCTCGAAACTTGTGGGGTTCAGGGCAACATCATCCTGTGCCTCTTTGGTTAGAACCCTGAAGGAATTTTTGGTATTGGCTCCTTCATCTTCATCCAGAATCCACCATAAATAATATTTTTCTTGAGCGCGGCGTATATTATAACTCCACACATTTTTCCCCAAAGTCATGTTATAAATACTGATTGGTGTCCGCTGAGATAAAAACGAATCATCTCCATTTCTATAACGAAAATGTCCGATTGCAGATGTATCAGCCACGCTTGAATCTGATTGATCATAAAAGGTAATGTAATAATCATAAGGATCTAGCGATGATGATCTCAAATCAAATTTGAAAACGTCACTTACATTGGTTCCCAAGCTCCAGTATACCGAGTCAATGCTTAGCGCAGGATTTGTGACCATGAAAATAAAGCCATGGTCTTGGGTAATAATCTGATCATTTACAATACTAGTAGAAGCAACACCATATACAGTCTCAGGATTCAAATTACCCGTAAAACTACTGGTGTTGATAGACTCAAGGATCAATGGATTATAACTATACTGTGCTGATGGACTAGCACCAGTCAGACCTGCAGTCATATCTGCTGTTAAATGAATGGTTCCATCACCATAGTTAATCACAGCTACTATTGTGTCGCCGTTAATAACGCCCTTAAGGATCCCATTTATTTGATCGGATAATATATTATTATCAATAGTTAGGTTAAAAGTCCCCGGCATAATAACACCCATGGGAGGTAACGGATTACCGTGCTCATCAAACCCATTTCCAGCTATTGTCAAAGTGTCTGTATAAGATTCGCCAGGAATAATACTCTTAAGCGGTTCCACAACGCCAACGCCACCAAGCGTTGAATCAATTAGAATACCATAATTTGCGGTTTCGTTTTCAGAACTAGAAGCATCATTTTGAAAGAATTGTATACCATATTGGTGACCCGTCAAATTTTCATAACTGGTTATTGCTTTTAAAAATTGTCCCGTAGATGGTCCAGAATGAATGTAATCGGATATTTTTGGCTCGCCTGCCAACTCTAATGCCATATGCTGCGGTCGAACCAAGATAATATTTTGATATAGACTGCTCTCTAATTGCGGAATATCTGCTATCGGCACACCTCTGTCATAGGATACAACAGAATAAAAATAATTCATTCCGTCAATTAATCCATCATCCAGGTACGTATAGGATAAACCACTTTGCCCACCTATTTCTTCAGCAGCATACGTTTTGATAATAAAAATATCTCCGACGCGTGGGTTCAGAGACTGTTGAGCAATTTCAATATCACTAATAATACCATCAAGATCGAGATCTATATATTCACCATTCGATATTTGAACAAAAAAACCATCCAAATAAATAAAATATTCATTACGGTAAAGTTCAATATCGGATAATGTGCCATTACCTGCTTTCATTGCTGTACTATCATATTCCGCATAAGTTCTAAAGCCTTCCCCTGTAGTCATGGCAGCAATGTTGGGTAATACAGATTGCAGGTTACTCACATTATAGATCATCATTTTCATTGTATCCAAGGTGATTCCATCAATCTCAATCTGGTGATCCATGAGCTCGATCGTATATTCAGCTTCAATAAAACGATCCTCTATGGCATCTATAGATGGATTGGCACTGATATCCCCTGAACCCAATGGCCCAATAAATTTAGAAATTGCGTTTGAAGTTCCTTTTGAATATTCTACAATACCTGACCATTCTGATGAATCACCAGCTACATCATAATCTGCGAGTAAGGTCCAATCATTTTGAAGCCCGGAAAGCGATCTATAAACTCTATAACCTGCAAAATCAGCTAATCCAGTGAAAGGATCGATTACAGTTTCAGGGAAATTATCCCATGACAAATAAACAGCCTTGTGAGCGGGTTGTACGCTAAGTTTTGGCGACGGTGGCGCTTCCGCGCCTATGTAGCCAGAATTGAATTTATCAATTGCTGATTGAGTATTTTTTTTCAAATCAGATAACGAAGATCCAGCTACTAGAGCGACAGTTACAATAATTGAATTACCGGGATCTAATCTAATCACTGGTCCACTTGTTGCCAGTTGTCTTACGTCTTGTGGCTCTTCAAACACTTCAAAACTATCGACCATTGATAATTGAAAATATTTAATATGGTCCATCTCGTCATCATCGACGTCGCCAGGATGTCCTTCGCTTTGCCCCAGATCAGATCGAATCCATGTCTGAAAACCCGTTAAACCAATCTGCCAATTATTTAATTGATTTCCAGCGGGGGGTACTCCTTTTGAGGGATCGCCAATAGAATCAACTGGCGTTTCAACGAAAACAGACCCCAGATAACCAGCCGGAGCGATCCACCCCGACTCTTCAGAATCAGAATCATATGAATAGCCAAGATTTAAGGAACGATCAAATCCAATTAAATCATCATCTGCATAGCCCACATCATTATCCATAAAATAGCCTACATAAATACTATCTAAGGGAAAATCATTCATATTGGTAATCTTATAATTTATGTAAAGATAATCATCTGTCGCCCAAGAATAGGTCTGTTGTTCAACCTTGATTCCCAATCCGCGGGTATCATAACCTCTATTCCACAGGAATTTTCCATCTCTTTCATTCAAATAATCCCCAAAAACGCAATAGGTGTCTTCATCCGATATAATATCTCCTCGAATATTTCCATTCTCATCCTCACGAAACGGGTCAAGTAATAACAAACTGCTATCCAACCCTAAAGAACTAGTTGCTAGGAATTTATTTCTACGCTTGTTTACATTTTCAAAATCTAGGCGAAATATTGTATCACTAGCTGGATTATGATAATCCCCAGGTTGTGGTTCAAAATATGCCCAAATATCCTGGTATTCTTCGACTGTCTTGTTTTTTTGACCAAATAAATATTCGCCTTTATTTTCTTCAAGCTTTCCATCTGAGACAGCCGAAATAAGTTGGTTGGATTGCCAAAGCTTGGATATCGAACTCATTTCAGAATAATATGCTGTAGTCGCTACACGAACATTTTCAATTGTTTTATTGCCAATTGTTATTGATCTATCCTCTGGAGTATTAAAATATTCTGATTTCCCGCCAATCCATAAACCAGCACCCCAAGTATAGAATTGATTAGTGCCATTTGGAAACTCACCTGTTCTACCATTATATGCACCGTAACCGATCGGAAATTCACCATTGTAACCATTCCAGCCAGGAGGAGGTTCAAAGACGCCGCTTTGGCCCGTGTTACTAATTGTATACTGTGTGAAAAACCCAGCGCCAACCCAGGATAATACTGGATCCGGTACCTGATCATAATTGGTTGTTTTATATAATTGTCTGGTTGGTAATAGTTTATTTGATTGCATTGTTTCTTTACCAACCAGGATTGTGGCAAAAAAGGTGATAATGGTAAATCTCAAAATTATCAAGGGAAAATACAGTTAAATTATAACCAGAGGTTTATTCCAAAATGGAAATATCTGGCTGATGAATAATTATACGGATTATTTAATAAACTTTTCCATAAAGTTAAATGGGAATCATAAGCCTCTTCTGCCGATGAAATTATATTACCCGTAATAGGATTGGTATCTCCAATGAAGGGTGTATAGCGGCTCCTTTCGAAAACAGGAGGCCTGCCATTGGTGTCAGGCTCACCACTGTAGGAGTATACGTAAGTGGTATTAATCCAGTTGAACAAATTTCTAATATCAAAATATGCACTAATTTTGTTGAAATATTTTTCTACCCGCATATCTAATGATTTATATCCAGGCATTCTTTTTGAGCCGATTTCTTGTGCTTTACCATAAATATCTGTTGGTGTGTACGGTGCGCCAGAAGCTAAATTGCCCTGAAAATTGAAATTCCAATCACTTAAGAGATCCCCAGTGAAACTGCTATTGTTTGTCTTAGGTAGATAATAATTAAGGTTAAACTTTAGTGAATGGGTTAAATCAAATTCCATTGGATATTCTTTGACCGGCAATGGCCGATCTGAGTCAAAAATATAAAGATAATAATATTCTCTATTGCTGGAACCAGTACCCTTAGCAGACATCCATGTATAATCAATATCACCAGTTAAATTACTAAAATTGTTCAATTTCAATTTGAATTCTAACCCCTTTATTTTAGCATAATCTTCCATTTCCATTACAGTTACAGTAGCAACCTGGCCGTCAATTAAAACTGGGTAGGTACGATTTGTTGCCAGATTCATTTGATCTTTGAAAAATGAAACAATCTCGAAGCTTAAACTTTCTGAAAATTTATGTGCCAGACCAAACTGGTATTGAATGGTCTCCTCAGGAGTGATATTTGGATTTCCTACAAGAGGTAGGCCGCTTGATATATCGGCATATATATTCTGGTACATTTCAGAATACTGCGGAAATTGAACAAAATAACCATAGTTTGTATAAATTGCAGTTTTATCCGAAGCGTTAAAATTAATACCCAGTCTAGGGCTTAACTTTATTTTTATATCGGCGGGCTGACGCTCGACTACACCGTCCTCAACCAATAAACTAGTTTTTAGAGATTGCACATTGGGATCAAAATAATCCCAGCGTAATCCTGTCATTAGTATAAAGTCATTATTTTCGAAACCATTCTCTGCATAAGCAGACCCGGATAACGGCTCATAATAATAAGAATCAAAATATGGGTTTTGATTTGCAAATTGAATATCTCGGTAATCCATTGTACTTGCTGTCGCTTTAATACCAAATTTCGCTGCATTCCTTAGACTCCATTGGGTATTTAATTGAAATTCCAGACTTGAATGGGAACTAATAGATTTGTGACTCCGTGGGCGACCCGGTCCATAGGTATAAACATTGAACATATCTCTATCGTAATACCATCCATTATGCATATTTCCAAGATATGCCCATAGATTATGGCTCCTTTGAAAATCATCATCACCAAATAAATAACTAGCATATTCACTTTCATCAAATTCTTTAAAATATGCTATTGTATCAGATGAATCATAATTTTTTGATTCTTCATCTAAAAAAGCAGGTATGTACCAAGTTCCTGCTTCATGCCAACGCTGATTATAGGCTACAACTTTTTCGGCTTCGGAACTCCACTTACTAGTTGCAAAATCAAATTGATTTCCTTGCGTATAATAGTAATAGTAAAATGCCTGTTCCTCGTATGGCAGGTTACTCAGTTGTACAGGATCATTATCTGTTCCACCTGATAAATCATCAATAACAAAATAATTAACCGATATTAATGGTAGCCCATTATTGTCGGTTAATTCCTTCCACAGGCGAGTTTTTGGATCATACCAGCCATTATCCATGGCATAATTAACCCAGTCAAGCCTAGTAGACAAATAGTGAAAGTCTTTATAAGAAGTATTTTCTCCTGAGCCATAGTTTTCATAATGCTCGAATGTAGATATCATCAAACGCCACGCAGTATTTTTACCCAGTGTATTCTGAAACTGTAAACTAAGCCGGCGACTACCTTCAAAAGTTTTATAATAATCTCTTAACCAATCACCTTTACTAATACTATGGCTATAGTTTTCGGTTCCTTTATCATCAAATGAAGCGGATAATACCGCATTAAACCCTGAAGTTGGCGGCGAGAATGTTAACTTAACCGTCCCCATAGGATGCGTGTAAGTACTATGAGGCAATTTTATAGAGCGGGGATTAGCAATATCACTCCCTGCATAAGATCCAGATAAATAAAATGACAAATAATTCTTTAGTACTGGGAAGGGTCCACCAAATTGGATGTTGTATTTACCATATTTATTATTGTAGTTGGAATTATGACTTGCTAATTGATCTGTTTCAAAAATTAGATTTCCCGAAAAATCTTGCTTCGATCCCGATTTAGTTACAACTGTTACAATACCAGACATCGCCTCACCAAATTCAGCTGAAAAACCACCTTTGGATATGGTAAGTACATCGATTGCTTCTTTATCAATTTGCACACCCTGTGAGCGATCAACAGGGTCGTTTGTTAAAATTCCATCTACATAAAAGGCTACCTCACCGCTGCGGCCACCGCGCATATGAATACCCCTAGACCTGCCTGCCTCAGTTTTTACAACACCCCCAGCATTTGCTATAACATCCGTAAAATTTGACACCGGCATTTTGTATAGCTGTTCACCTGTATACTTTACCTGCGTCACCACTGTTTTTACATCCACAGTATTTTCCATGCTCTCAGCTACAACATTAACTTCTTGGCCTTCTATTGCTTCGATACCGAGTGAAAATAAAATTTTAGTAGTTCCGCCAGGTGATACATCAATATTTTGTATGGTCGTCGATGCATAACCCATATAAGAAACTCTCACATTATATTTACCTGTCATCAAATTTGGCAATACAAATTCTCCATACTCATTTGTCATCGTCCCCCGACCACTTTCAACAGGTAAAACAAGCACATTAGCACCCGCTAAAGGATCTTTACTAACATTATCTATGACCCGGCCTCTTATTTTACCAGAAACACGATCTGACTGGGCATTCAATGTTGTTATTACTACTAGGGCATAAATAATAAAATTGAATTCCTTCATTACTTTACCTTGGTATAATATTTAGTCGATATTTAATTAGCTAAGCGGATTTACGTCTGTAGCGATATAAGGGTTTTGATCCATCTTTAATCACTTTCTTGGTAATGATTATTTTATCTACAGTATCCATTTCAGGGATCTGATACATAATATCCATCATAGCCTCTTCCATGACAGCGCGTAATGCCCTGGCACCTGCCTTACGTTCCATTGCTTGAGCAATTATCTCATCCAGTGCCGCTTTCCTGAATTCAAGATTAACGCCTTCCATGCGGAAGAGCTTCTTGTACTGTTTGATCAATGAATTTTTTGGTTCCGTAAGCACCTTATAAAGCGCCTCTTCATTCAGAGTTCCCAGGGTAGATATGACAGGTAACCGTCCTACTAATTCTGGAATAAATCCAAATTCGATCAGGTCCTCAGGGCGCAGAAGATCTAAAGATTCACCAGATTCACTTAACGGCCGTTTATTGGCCTTGGTAAAACCGATCTCCGCTTTTCCTTCACGTCTGGAAATAATATCAGTCAAGCCATCGAATGACCCTCCGCAAATGAAAAGAATATTTTGTGTATCAATTGGTATGAGGCTCTGCTCGGGATGTTTGCGACCACCCTTGGGTGGCACATTGCTGATAGTCCCTTCTAGAATTTTTAGTAATGCCTGTTGCACGCCCTCACCTGATACATCGCGGGTAATACTTGCGCCAGATCCCCTTTTGCCAACTTTATCAATTTCATCAATGTATACGATACCCTGTTCAGCTAAGGTAATGTCATAGTTGGCCACCTGTATAAGGCGCACCAAAATATTTTCGACATCCTCCCCTACGTAACCGGCTTCGGTTAGGGCTGTGGCATCGGCAATGGCAAATGGAACAGAGAGAAAATTTGCCAATGTCTGGGCAATCAATGTTTTACCGGTACCTGTGGGCCCGAGAACCAGGATATTGCTTTTTTCTAATTTGACACCATCATCTAAATCCTGAAAAAGGATCCGCTTATAATGATTATGGACTGCTACAGCCATGATCTTCTTTGCCCGTTCCTGGCCTACAACATGCTGGTCCAAATATGCTTTTATTTCGGTAGGCCTGGGCAATGCCCTATGCTGCGAATTTTTTTTGATAGGCATTTGAGTCTTTTTGGGTTTTTTCTCGGATGATTTCATTTTTTTCGTGCTACGAGTATGGTGTCAATAATTCCATATGTTTTGGCTTCATCAGTGTTCATGAAGAAATTGCGATCAGTATCTTTTTCAATTTTTCTCAAAGTTTGTTTTGTATTTTTTGCCAAAATTGTATTTAATCTTGTACGCTGCCTGAGGATCTCGTCCGCCTGTATTTTAATGTCAGAAGCCTGCCCCTCCGCTCCGCCAAGCGGCTGATGAATCATTACCCGCGAATTGGGAAGAGCAGATCGCTTTCCTTTAGCACCACCAGCCAATAATACCGCCGCCATACTTGACGCTTGCCCCATACATATGGTCGCCACATTCGGTTTTATATAATTCATGGTGTCATAGATTCCCAAACCGGATGATACATAACCACCTGGGGAATTAATGTATAAAAAAATATCCTTATCGGAATTTTCAGCTTCAAGAAATAATAATTGAGCAATAACCAATGAAGCGACTGAATCATCGATAGGCATTCCAAGAAATACAATCCGTTCTCGGAGTAGACGAGAATAAATATCATAAGCTCGCTCCGTGCGACCAGTTTGTTCTACCACCATCGGAACTAATTGGGCTAAATCTTTATTTTTCATTATTACTCCCCTTCCTTTGCAGCTTCTTCTCGAAGTACTTTTGTGTGAACTTTCACATCCTTAATCTTGGCAAATTCGGTTAAATAGTCCAATACCTTTTTTTCCAATAGATCATCTTCAATTCGCTGCCGGTTACTGGGTTTTTTATAATATTTCTTTATTTCTTTGGCATGATCTGGCGATCGCTCAAGTAGTTTTTCTATTTCTTTCTCTACATCATCCTTAGAGACCGCAATGTTATCCTGGCTATTAATTATCGCCCTCCTCACGAGGTACCACTTCATATTCCTTTCCGCTATGGGCCGATATGATCCACGAATTTTATCTTCGTCCAGATCCTGTTCTTTTTCCTGTGTTTTCGCTTCTTCAATGATATGGTCGAGATATGAATCAACCATAGCTGGAGCAAATTCTGGGCTTACATACTCGATCATACTATCGGCAAGCTGTCGTTCAAAGGATTCATTGGTTCGACGAGCATAGCTATCATCCACTTTACTTTTTATGATTTCCCGAAAATTAGACTCATCTGTTGCTTTCGGTTCCACAGTTTTAATGAATTCTTCATTCACTTCTGGAAGCACCTGTTTTTCGACATTGATTACAGACAATTCGTATTTACCTGGACCATTATCTTTAGCATCAGGTAACTCCACTTGAGCAGTATCACCAGGCTTTAAGCCAATTAATTTTGGCTTGTTATCTTCACTAAAGGGATCCGCACCGATCTGCAGAAATCGTTTTTCAAATTTTTCACCAATGATTGGAAGGCCGGATTGATCCAACTTTTGTAAATCTACGATGAGAAAATGGCCCTCTTTAGCCCCATCCTCTACAGTTTTGACTTCTATCCTTG
Source organism: uncultured Fidelibacterota bacterium (assembly GCA_913062595.1). Taxonomy (GTDB): domain Bacteria; phylum Fidelibacterota; class Marinisomatia; order Marinisomatales; family TCS55. The sequence goes on along the minus strand of CAJXWT010000010.1, from coordinate 10,589 downwards.
ACCTGCGCATTTCCTCTATAACATTATCGATATCAATATCATCAGATATGTATTCCGTCTTTTGTACTTTGAGACAATTCTTTTTCATTTTTGGCAATACCAACTCCGGTTCGATTTCAAACGCAGCCTTAAATGTAAAATCTCCCTCAAAGTGAAAATGGACATCCTTGACTTCAGCCTTATTTACCGGAACTAGCTTTTCCTGTTCCAGTACTTGCCGGTAATATTTATTAACACCTTCTTCGATAAACTCAGCTTCAATATTTGGTAAAAATTTATTCATTAACACCTTCATCGGTATTTTACCAGGACGAAAGCCAGGTATTCTTACCTTTTTACCAAATTTTTTCGCTGTGAGTTGAAAATCGTTACGACACTCTTCCCAAGCAAGATTTACCTTTATTTCCCTCGTAAATGCGTTGATTTTTTCTACCTTTATTTCCACAGTTTCCTCGAAAATTTAGCTGGCGAATTTACTTCCTCAGTCAGCAGTCATCAAATTGTTGATGAGACCTGAAAGAAAAATTATAAAACGCTATCTTTTAAAACAAGACTACCCCGATAAAAACACCACATCGCAACCATTTGAATAAAGTGGGCAATATCATTATAGTTCATATGCTCATGCAATACAATTCCACTTTGCTGAACGCCTGCAGCAATAAAACTGATTAAAATACCTAAGATGATCATACTTGTTCCATCTGCATTGCCAGTCAACCAAGTATATAATAATCCCAAAACTACCATAACCATCAGGGGCACATAAAATCGGATCACATTGATAAAATTGTCATTTATGGTAACTACTGCTAGGTAAATAATAATCAATGCAATCAAAATCCAGCGCAGGCGTAACACAACCGGATAATCGAACAAATGGTGCAACATCGTAAGCACCATGAAATAACTCATTATGCCAATGGAATATGTAGTGAATTTCCAAACCAAATCTCCTACTATAGGATGAAAATAAGGACCAATTCCATGGCTGATTGCACCCAATAATGCTCCAAATGAAAGCATACGAAAAGTCCAAATCCAATGGTATTGCACATTGAGCAACTGATGCAAATATATTGCTGTTAACTCCCTTGAATAATAGAGCGCAATTATCGCAATTAGTATATCTGTGATCGTTGTCATGGGCTCGTAAATAATCGTTTTTGGCATATTAAAATCCCATCACCAAATAGACTAATTCAATCACATCAATTGTTGTTATATCACCATCATTAGTCATATCACCGGACGATATCGCACATAATTCTGGTTCGATTACACCTGTTACAAAATCAACTAATTTCAAAATATCATAAATGTTGACCCGACCATCGAGATTCACATCCCCCATCAAATTACCACAAGCTATTGTTTCCGGCAGGGCAGGAACTTTCGTAGCAATACAGTGAATAGCGCCATTTGCTGGTATAATCTGGTTACAGTCAAATCCTACCGCCTCTAATCCCGGCATAATAGTTTCATATAGGGCTAGGACCGAATCGTCGTTTGCAAATTCAGTGGAAAACCCATAAATGGGTACCAAAACCTTATTATTAACAATAAGAGAGTTAACATAGGTATAGGTTACACCATTGCTATATGGTGGCATAGGCATACGGATAATATTGAAGGGTCGTCCTGCACCATTAGTCTCATTGGCCAGTTGATTTGCTACCTGATTACAGATTTCATAATTCCCAGAAAAACCAGCGGACTGGTTCTCATATTCACCTACTATAACTGTCGTATCGTTAATTAGTTTAACAAACATATCAATATGTCCCGTACCGTCATTTATTAAATGCGGTGTAACTATAACTTTATGCACGCCAAAATAATCCAGAAAATATTGTTCCAGTTGTTCCTGGGTTAGATTAGGATCGAATCCTTGGCTCCCATCAAAAATAACGTTTGAAACGATTACCGCTCCTTGTCCATCCAATAGCATATTACCGCCTGCTTCTATGAGCCCCAAACCATAATAATTCACACCGAAGTCTACTGCCGCCAATTCCGGATATGCATCATCTAGCGGACGGGGTCGATTATAGACCAAATCAATTATTGCCCGGGAATTTTCTGGTTCAATGACCCACCATGGCCCATAATCCCGTATCCATACTGAGTTAGTCGCTATTACTTGGAAAACCACATGATCCATATTTACGTTAGCATTAGAAAGAGTATTTCTAACCGAGTTCTCTTCACTTGTATTATCTACAACTACCCATGCAGTATCATCTTCTGCAACTTCTTTGATCAATTCAGTCAGTAGGGTTGAATAGGCTTCCCAGGCAAATATGAGGCCGGCTACGGAATCAAATTCTGCAGGCGCGTAAATAATACTGTCCGGGGGATCAGTAATGGTTCTGCTGATACCTATTTCATGCAGACGGCTTTGTTCTTCTACTGTAAGATTACGGGGCAAGTTCTGTCCGCTTAAGTGCGCACTAAAAATGGATATGATTATAGTTGTATATATTCGCAAAGCAGGTGAACTCAAATATTCAGGAAGAATTCATTGGGGACATTAATCATATGAGTTCTCTAATTCTGCTAACTTTTTCATCATCTTCTCCGCTTCTTTTTCGCGGCCATGTTTCATAAGGCCTTTTTTCAGTATTCTTGCTTTATTAATGGCTGTTGCTACCGTTGCCATGCGGTCTTTTTCTGATAAAACTGGATCATTGATCATTTTTTCTAACGCTCGAATGCGAAACCGATCCATCCCCCAGTATTGCCGCGATAATTGGTCATCGTGCCCGCCATATTTTTTGATCAATTTATCCTGTAAATAAAGTACAGGGTATCGTGAACATATGCGTAACCACAAATCATAATCTTCACAAACAGGGATATTTTCATCGAAGAGTCCAATATCTTTAAAAATTTCTTTATGTATAATTATTGATGAAGGCGATATAACGCATAGCGGTAAACAATATTTATAGATGTTCCCACCATATTTGCGGTGCTTTTTCATGGGGTTGACGTGTACGCCATTCCGTATCCAGATCTCATCCGTGTGGCAAATTTTATTACTCGAATTCTCCTGGAGAGCCAGTAATTGTTTTTCAAGTTTTACCGGTAGCCATTCATCGTCTGAATCCAATAAGGCCACCCAGGTACCCTTTGCATTTTTAATCCCGTTATTTCGTGCGCAGCTGACACCTCTATTCTCCTGTTTTAATAAGATTACATCTGGATAGCTATTTTTGATAACCTCGTCCGTTCCATCAGTAGAACCGTCATCTATTACAATGATTTCATCAGGGGGTATTGTCTGTCCCAATACAGATTTGATGGCCCGGTCAATTAGGCGACATCTATTGTAAACCGGTATAATAACGCTAATAGAATTATTCGTATTGGTCATTGTTTATCTTTGGTATAACCACAGTAGATACATTCGTCGCCTGCCTGTACAAGAAATCCGCACTCCGGGCAATTCCATTCATCAATTGATAAATCTTCATAAGGATCGTCATTACTTTTCTGCCTGCCAATAAATACAGCTAATATGACGATTAAGAATAATATTAATGAAAACAATAATAGTGAGAAACCCACTTAATGCCCTCTAAAAACAGAATTAAAAAAAACCCTGCGATATATTTTGCAGGGCTATTGGTTTATATCTAGTTATAGTTTTTATTGTTTCAATCTGTATGTACAACCTTCGATTGTCTTTAGAAATTTCTCTACCTGATTGGATGTATGGAATAATTCGTTCATTGGCTCGAATGTGTCCGTAGGATACATTTCTTCATCGAATTCAACAAGAAATATCGATTCAAGTTTTACAGTAATATCCCTCAGAACCTGTTTAGTAACATTCTTGCTGCGCAGGAAGTTAATCTGCAAATTTAATTGACCTTCGCTGGTCATATGGAATAGAGGCAGTAAGCCAAAATCAGAATCGCAGCGGTAGGTCAATGTTCCATGATCATTCCCACGACCCCAAGAAATATCTGCTGCATGTTTTTCTGAGAATTGACAGATATTGTTGCCAATTGTTGCTACTTCACGGCTGCACTTTTCACGCATATCAGCCATAAAGGTTTTTTTATCCCATTTCATAAGATTGATTGTCCCCCACTTTGAAATGTTCCCGGATTATCAGGAAGTACGGGTAGAATTTACGCTTAATTTGTTGTAAAAAAAATGAACCTTGGTTTTTATAAATTATAAAAATTTATTCCTGGTAGTGACATATCAAAAACCAGACGTATTCTATCCAATAACCACTCACCATTATTGGGTATTTTATGTTTTATTTCCCAGCTTTGGTAAAAAGGTATCAATAACGGGCCAAAATGTAAACCAGACACAATAAAAGGATTTTTCTTCTCCGTAATACCACCAATATCAAAGAATATATTTCCTGGAATATAGGGTAATTCTTGATTTATATGTAACGACCAAGCCATTTTTTCGGTTGCCAACGGTCTACCATCTTTATCGAGTACAAGTCCATGCAAACCTGGACCGCCATCATAATAAATGTGGGATAATACTTGGAGCGCTTCGCTATTCCCTATTCGATCAAGAATATTTTGTTCGAAATCAGGATCTATAGAACCACTTAAATAGGTTCGGTATTGAGCAGGCAAATCTCTAGTATGTATATACCCACTTATAAAATATCGAATATTTGTGGATATATTCTTTGTAAATCGATGCTTTACATCACTCGATAGATAACTTCGGGCAAATTCTTTTCCCATTTTGATCCCTACCCGGAACGCTAATTTTGAATCAATATTTAATTCCCAATTCTTACTGTAACTCAGTGACGTTATAAAAAATTTACCCCCATCATATAACACTGGATCAAGAGCAGTTGAATCAAGATAATGATAGAAAAGATTTGCATTTATCCTGGTAACTGGACTTTCTACATGTGGTTCTTTGATTGTACCAGTTATCCTCGCATTAAACCCGGTCCTGCCAGATCCACGATCCAATTTTATATTCAAAGAACTTGCATGAAATAAACTGATTGATTGTATTGGGCGTGTAATTGAAAAACCACCAACCGGTTTCTTATGCTTAAAATCATAAAGCAGTGATAAACCATTTCCACTGCCATCATAACCAGGAGCAAAACCTGAAAAAATTGTTAATCCGGGAGTAAACCCGTTGTAGTAATTATAGGAAAAAAACCAAGGAACAATATTTACATCATGGTTGAAGTAGGTTGGTTGATCCCAAACAAAATTTAGGTTAATGCTTTTTTCTGTTCCATTATTACTGCGGTTAACATCTGGCATATGGTGATCTGGGTCGATTCGGGCACTGGCTGTACCTGATGGCAGACTTAAATTCATTTTATTTTCTATTTTATGATGCCAATCCCGTTGAATCTCTTGACCAGAGCCGTTATAAAAAGCAACTTCAACTGGACAGGTGAATGTCCCATAATTATGCAAAACAAAACGATCATCGGTTTTTTTAATTCCGTAATCTACATAGGTTGTTTTTTCAAAAACATTATCAAAAAACCAGTCCAGATCTTCTTGAAGGTGCGCAGAAAATACGGCTTCTAAGTCTTCTGGATAAGGGTGACGAAATTCCCACTGCCGGTAGAATTCCTGTAATATTTCATCCATTTTATCTTCACCCAGATAATGCTGCAGGTAACGCATAAATACAGCCGTCTTTGAATAGTGCTGGCCGTAATTACCGCCAGTATATTTTTCAGCAGTTAGATTCAATGGCTGGGCATCTCTACTCTTACCGCTGTTGGCATAACCCGCATATGTGAACCAGTTCATCGATAAATTTTTTGCAATCCCCAATTTATTCTGAACAAATTCCTGAACAATAATCTGCTCATTTCTACCTTTGTATTTTTTTTGCCAATAACGAATATTACTATATTCGTTTAATCCTTCATCCATCCATGTATGGTCACGCTCATTAGAGCCCAATATGCCATAAAACCAGTTATGTCCCACTTCATGCATGATTACATATTCTAATAAATCTTTTGAACCACTTCTAGAGATTACTGTTATGTTTGGGTATTCCATTCCCCCGCCAGCAGACATATCGCCATCCACAGCAGTTATGTGATTGTAAGGATAATCACCGTAGAATTTGCTATACCAGTATCCTGAATCATGCAGATACTCTATTGAATTTTCCCATAATTCTGCATTTTTTGGTAGGTAGAAACTCCATAAAGATATATTTCGAGTAGAATCAGAAAGAAGTAGTTCTCCTTTACGCACGATCCAATTCTTATCAGCAAACCACGCAAAGTCATGGACATTTTCCTGATGAAAATGCAATGTTTTCATTTCAATTGCTGATGAATCTACCGTTTCTGCTTTTTCTGCATTCTTTTTCATCAATTTCAATTTTTTCTTCAATTCCTTTTTTGGCAGGGCATGAAGTGAGTCACTTTGAGCTGCAAGAGAATCGAGCCAATGTATTTCATCTTCCCCATTCACCAAATCACCTGTAGCCATCAAACGGTAATCCTTTGGCAAAGTAATTTTCACATCAAAAGTCCCAAATTCGCTATAGAATTCACCCATATTGAGGTAGGCCATTGGATGCCAGCCTTTATGATCATAAACAGCAGGTTTCGGATACCATTGTGTTACCTCATAATGCTTTCCTGAATGACCTAAACGAGAAAATACCAACGGTAATTTTATAAAAAATGGGGTTTCAATTATTACAGACTTACCAGGAAGTAAAAGGTTGGGCAGCATAATTTTTGCAACGTCAATCCAGTTGGCATGGTTTTCCCACTTTGCTTCGATTCCATCAACAAGAAAATTAAGACTATCAATAAAACCGCGGTCTTCCTCATCAGAATCTATAAACCGCCTTCTGCCACTCTTTATTTGTTGCTTAGCAAATGCCGTGGAATCATTTTTATAGGCATTGGGCCATAAATGAAACCAAATAAACTCAAGTGTATCTGGGGAATTATTTGTGTATTCCAACCTTTCATAGGCAGAAAGAGTGTGCGCAGTATCATTTAGCGTAACATCAATTTCATATTTTACCATTTGTTGGAAATATTGATTCCCATTTCCATAGAGAAACTGAAATAATAATAAAATAAATGTAGTTTTTACCTTTATTACTCTATCCCTATTCAGTTAATGTAGAAATTAATCTTCTCTTATTTTTGGTTTAATCAAGCCCAATAATGCCGGTAAAAAGGTTAAATCGCAAATTAGCGCCACAAAAATTGTAGCGGCAGCAAGTAATCCAAAATCAGCTGTTGGTCTAAAACTGGAAAATATTAAAACTAAAAATCCAGCAACCAGGATTCCAGTAGTCGTCATCATTGCCAACCCGGTGGTCATAATGGTTTTATCATTTGCATCCCGATAATGCCAGCCTAATGCGGGTAGTTCCATTCTATACCGAATAAGGAAATGAATGGTATCATCTACAGCTATGCCAAATGCAACAGCAAAGGTCATTGCTGTTGGCGGTCTGAGCAGAATATCAAAATACCCCATTATCGCCGCCATTGCGAGCATCGGTATAATATTGGGAATAATGGAAATTAAAGTAATAGGTACAGACCGAAAAAGGAAGATCATCACGATTGTGATCAATACAAACGCTGCCATAAAACTTGTCGTTAGATTGTGCACAAGTTGATCATTCGTCGCAAGGGCTAAAAAAGTGGTGCCCGTTATTTCGATATCCATATAATCCGGCATATGTATCATTATATAATTATTGATATTATTTTTTATTTCTGCTGCACGTCGGGAATCTATATCCTTCACCCGTCCAGAAATTCGTGCCTTCGTATAATCAAAATTGACCAATGAATTAAACTCATCTCCATAAATCAAGATGGTCTGAGCAATTGCAGACCGAGACTGAGGAATACGGTAAAACTCATTATTGCCATCATTCATAGCCCGGTTAAATTCTTTAATATAATCAGTCATAGATACCATTTTTCCTACATCATCAATGCTGGACACATATTGCTGGAGAAGATCCAAATTGCGTAGAAATTCGGGATCTTTAATATCCCCTATCTCTGCTGAATTGAATTCTTTTATACTGACAATGATTTCCAATGGCAATATCGATCCCATTTTTTCTTCTGCAAGCATCATGTCATCATAAAGAGTCGTTCCCGGTTTAAGGTCGTCCATTAAAGAATTATGAGGATTTATCTGAAACGAACCAAGGATACAGATTACAATAACTACAAGAGTGAAAATAATTATCTGTTTTGGATATACTCTCACAATTTTAACTAATTTATTCAGTAATTTTATTCGAAATCCCACTGTATAGGATTTTAATTTTTTCGCCGGTGTTTGTTTAAGTAGCATTATCATTGCCGGTAAAAACGTTATTGTAAGAATAAAGGCAAACATGACACCAGCTGCAGTCATAGTGCCAAATTGTCTTACAATGAGTATATTTGATCGCAGCAAAGATCCGAACCCTATGCTTGTTGTAATGGACGTGAGAAAAATGGCTGTCCCAATTTTTTCTATGGTCTGATACAATGCTTCACGTTTGTCCTTCACCACAGCTAGCGTACCATAATACTTTACGAGGAAATGTATTGAATCACCGATACCAATAATAAATAGCAGTGTTGGTATAATATAGGTCATGATATTGAAGTCAATATTTAATGCTGCCATCAAACCCATAGTCCAGATTACAACCATTATTATGATTGACATGGGTATGATTAATGCGGGCCAAGAGCGAAATATTACTGTAAAAAGAAAAATAATCATTAGAGCAACTGGAATTAAAAAACGAATGGTGTCACTTACCATTAATTGTACATATCTTGTCCTAAGAATAGGTATTCCAGCTTGATGCCAGGTCCAATCAACAGTATTTTGCTTTATATCAATCTCATTAATTATTTTTTCGCGTAAATGATGATTATTAAATACATCATCTAACTCGATGGCAATAGATGCCAATGACCCATCATTTGATATCAACGTTTGTTGGACCAGGGGAGAAGATAATATTCGATTTTTTGCTTTTTGAAGAGAATCAGTGGATTGCGGAATATAGGGGTAAACTGGCCGTAATAATTCATCATCTCCTGCGGTGAATATTTCCAAATTGGATAAACTTGTTACTTTATGAACACCAATTATGGATTCAAATTTTTGGATTAATTTTTGATTTAATATCAAATTATGATATGAAAATGGATCATCACATTCATATAGCAATAATATGAGATTATCCTCCCGCTCAAATTCTTCGAGAAACTCAAAGTATCTATCTACAGCTGGATCGTTCAAAGCAAAAAGTTGTTCAATGGAAAAATTCATCTTTAGTTGGTTTACCAATACCAGCATTACTAGAGTGATGACACTGACTCCCGCTATAATCCAGCGTGGATAATCAAGAATCAAGTTGATGGATTTCTTAAATAATAATCTCATGAAATAAATATTAGGCGAATGAAATTGGCCAGAATTTTACGAAACTATAGGTTGCCGCAGAATCTATATTAATCAAAAAAAAGCCCCTGGATGAAATTGATCCAGGGGCTTAATAAAATAATTAATCAAAAAATTTACATGCCCTGCACTTTAGCTGATTTTTTGTATAGTTGCCAAACAATATGCCAGCCCAATGCAACCATAACCATTAGAGGGACCCAATTCGTGGCATCGGTAACACCAAAATTTCCACCACTGAGGACACCTGCAGCATGGTGTTGATTGTGCATGGTCCAAATCAGCGGAACGGACATATATGTATTGTGTTTTGACCGTAAGCCAGCTAATGCAACCAAATCACCATCAGGAGCATCTCCATTCTTGATCGCAGCTATGATTTTTTGCTGCGCCGGCCATATTCTAAACCAAACATTGAAGGCCATATTCGTACCAAATAAAACACCAAGATGGATATTAAATGAGCGATAACTAAACCCAGCCCATTCTTTCATTAGGTATACTACAACTCCAACAAGAACAAAACTGATGATAGTCGCAACCCTGACATTAGCTACTAGATTACTTTTATACAGGGCATCATATAAAAATACTGCCAGGAATGTAACGGCAATCATAACATATGCATTTGTACCCCAATCGCCTTCATCAAATGTTATGCCTCCATGGTAGAAAATTACCAGTAATAGTACTACTCCTGTAACCCATGTCCATGCAGCCCCCCAGCGAAACCAGTATAAAGCTCGCGGCATTAGTTCAGGGACTACTTTCTTTTTTGTGTCACCATCTAGTGTGGCAACAAAATGGCCGTTAATCCAATTGAAAAAATAAAGCAAACCGATCCATGTGATTCCTGCTATGACATGCAACCATTTAAATAATGGATGAATAAGTTCCATAATTACCTCCTATAGTTGTTGGATATTAAGGTGTATAAAAAATGAAATCAAAGAGTCAAATCCTCAATTAATGATAAATGCATTTCTGAGGAAATCAGTTCTGAGTATTGATAATTATTATAATCAATACATAAAGAAACTTTAGTCTAATTCCATCATCAACTTCGATTAAGTTAGATCAAAACGATCAAGATTCATCACCTTGTTCCAAGCGTCTACAAAATCACTCACAAATTTTTGTTGTGAG
>CAJXWT010000009.1 GCA_913062595.1 uncultured Fidelibacterota bacterium | reverse complement strand
ACTTTTTCACGATACAATGGTTTATAACCCGCATAGGTAAATACACCTTCCGCCTGCATTGCTTTGAAAAACTTTTCTCGTGGAACATTATTAAAGTGTCCTGCCTTATACCTGAGTAAATATAAGTGGTTAGCCTTCCGGGTGGTCCTTTCATAAGAACCTGTCGGTACCAATCCTTCACTGGTTAACGCTTCGTCAAGTTTTTTCCTGTTATTATCGCGTATATTCATATCTTCTGCCACAGTCTGAAGCTGTGGTAGTAATAAACTGGCTGCCATAGCATTGATGCGGTGGTTACCCCCTACAATTTGGTGTTCGTACCAATCACCGCCACGTTGGCGCCCGCAATTATAATAGGCGAAGCAGGTGTCCATGAATTCATCATTATTGGATAGGATCGCCCCGCCTTCCCCGGCACTCATATTTTTTGAGGATTGAAAACTGAATATTCCACCTGTTGCTAAGGCGCCAACTTTCACGCCCTCCCATTCCGCGCCGTGCGCTTGCGCGGCATCTTCAATAACGGATATATCATGTTTTTTAGCAATATCCTTAATACGATCTATATCTGCAGGATTCCCGCCGATATGAACAGGCATGATTGCTTTCGTCCGCTCAGTAATTGCTTTCTCAATCAGGGTTGGATTAATATTAAACGTATCAGGATCAATATCAACGAATACGGGTATAGCATTAGCCATCAGTACCGCAGATGCAGTTGCTATAAATGTATAGGGTGGTATAATAACTTCATCCCCGGCGGTAACACCTCCAGCCTTTAAAGCAACCCATAACGCGTTCGTACCTGAACTTGTAGCAATACAATATTTTGCATCGTGAAAATCGGCAAATCGATCCTCAAAAGTTGTGATCGCGTCACTTCCAATGCCCCAGGTAGCGCTTTCCAAAGTATCAAGAAGTTGTTCTTTCTGGCCTGCGGTAACCCGTGGCCAAACCGGAAATGGATCCTTTCTGACCGGTTTTCCGCCAAATAATGCTAAATCACTCATAAACAATACAATATAAGAACGAAAAACTACACAATAATTGGTCTAAAATCGAATATCCAAAGCCAATCTCTGCAGAAATATCAGACTGGCCTGACAAAATAATTATAGAAAGCGACAAATTTGCATCTTTCAATGAAAATTATGTCTAAATGATATGTTGGCACGAAAATTGTAATAATAATGGTGAAACAATTAAATAATCAAAGAAAGGAGTCTTAAATGACACTAGTAAAATGGAACCCAACACGCAGTTTAATGACTGATTTTGATCGGATCTTCGATAGCATGTTTAGCCCTGGTTGGCCCCGTCTTTCTGCTGGACAATCCTGGATGCTTGCAGTCGATGTGAACGAAACAGAAAAAGAATTTTTCTTATCCGCAGATATGCCGGGTTTAGATAAAAATGACGTTTCTGTAGATATTCACGATGGCGTTATCACAATTAAAGGTGAACGCGCTATTGATAATGAAAAATCCACTGATGGTTATCGGATCCGTGAACGTCAACTTGGTTCATTTAATCGCAGTTTCAGGCTGCCAGATAACGTAAATGAGGACAAGGTTGCCGCAAAATTCAAGAACGGCGTGTTAACGGTTACCTTACCAAAGACCAAGGAAATTCTTCCTGAAGGTCGTCAAATAAAGATCAGTTAATTGTAATGGCTGTAAATAAAAAAGGGGCTGAATTGCCCCTTTTTTATCACTTTATTATTAGAATTTATTCGAGCAAAACCATCTCCTTGGTCTGCATAAAACCTCTAGCTTGTATCAGGTAGGATATTCCAAATAATTACTAGGTCATATAGCGAACCAAACTCTGCAATGTCCTCTCTGCAGATTCTCTATTCAAAGATTGCCCTTTAGTAACCGTAATAGTTCTCGGCAACACCAATGTACCCATATGTTCTAATTGCGAGCGAAATGAGATAAGAAAACGTTGACCTGAACCATCGCTGCTAGTTGCAATTACAGCAAATTTATCATTGCAGCCATCGCGCCAGTTTGCAGTTGTAATTGACACCCATGTAATCGCGTTGGTCAATATAGGTGGTGCCCCACCGTTATATTCCGGGGCACAGAAAACAAATCCGTCCGTACTCTCGAATTCCGCACTCAATTTCTGGGCAGTTTTATTGTTAATCTCAATACCTGGCCTGTAGAGTGGCAAATCATAAGACTCAAGGTTAATTACTGTCGCAAAAACTGCTGCTGCATTATCAATTATTTCTTTGAGTTCCTGGGCTAATTCGTAGTTTTCCCTCCCAGTGGCGGAAACCAGCAGAATGCTCTTTTTTTCTGTCATAATTTAAATTAGAAAATAAGGTTTAGAGAATAACCAGAGATATTTTCAAAAACACCAAAGGATCGGTAAGCATAATCTAGTGTAATCCTTGGTCCTCTCGGTATTTGATAATTAAGACCCACACCTAATGTCAAACCTTGTTTTGAGTCATCCATACCAAGAAAAGCCTGTCCACCCCGAAGAGCAAGAATATCGCGGAATATATACTCAAACCCAAGATTCAGATACTCAACGTTATTATTTGGATGGACTGCATCACCCGCAAGGGTGAGTTTATATATATCTGATTGTATTAAATCCTTGCTCACTCCTGCGCGAAAAACTAATGGTAGCGGCCATTTCATCGCGTTCAAATGCGCATCGATTTTATCGTTGTTACCATACATGGTCTCATCCACGTCATAATCCACTTCAGTATCATATCCTTCCATGGCTGATTTTCCACCGAAATTTGAAACGGACATGCCAATACGAACACCGCTGTTTTTGGTAACAAATAAACTCCCCAAATCAACGGCCAATCCACCCGCATTCATATGCCATATCTTTTCTTGTATGTATTTAATATTAAAACCGAACGAAAAGCGATCGGTGAGTCGTCGAGCGTAAGAACCAGCTAAGGCTACATTACTAACCGAAAAGTATTCACCAGTTCCCTGGGGAATTTTTACTGTTCGCACCTGCATTTCATCCATCGAGACGGATGTAATGAAAAAACCAAATGAACTAGACCTATCTATTGGCACTACCACTGCACTATGATTGAAACGGATATCAGCCAACCATGGTGAGTGAAAAAAATGCGCTGTTGGTGTCTGAATATTTACCATACCTGCTGGATTCCAATACAGGGCAGTCGGGTCATCAGCAAGGGCAACGAAAGCGCCGCCCATCGATAGCGATCTTGCTCCAATACCAATATCCAAAAATGATGCTGCTGTTGTACCGACATTACTTACGCTTCCAGTTATTTGACCATAAAGACACGCTGAGCAGGCCATAATAATTAATGTTCTTTTAATGCCGATCATTTTATTACCGCAAATTTCCCTATTTTTTCACCCACATTTGGCGCATCTACATGATAGATATAAAGACCATAGGCAATTTCCAATCCATCCTTTGATAACATATCCCATGAATAGGTACCATACTCATATGCACTGCTGTGCTCTATTACATCAACTAGGTACCCAGCCATAGTAAAGATCTTGATGGTGCAGACTTGGGGTAAATTGATAAAATCCAGTTTCCGAGGACCGCGCCCAGATACATAGATATGTTTTGGTTCCCAGCGAGCTGTTACAACATATGGATTTGGCACAACTACGATATCATCAAGTTCATCAGTAGCCAATTGATTGTCCACCCATGACTTTCTGGTGGTGAAATGATATTTATCATCGCTGGTAAAGGGCCGCACTGTAGTTATTCTGAAACGATCGCCTTTCGCGATGGTAGCGGTCGTATCGTACAAAACATCATCTTCATTATAAGGACACATAACTGAATCCGGGAAAAACTGGACAAACATGTAGGGTGTTTGCATACCCGGATAAGGCATTAATAAAATTGGTTCTTCAGGTTCCCAAAGGTCATTATTATTAATATCATAGATACGAAAAGTAACCTCATTATTCTCCGTAATGTTCCTGACCCTGAAGGGTGAAGGAAGATTAGAATAATCAGCCGTGACCGAGTCGCCAACATCCCCTTCCCAAATTATTTCGAAATCGGCAGGATGAATTCTTTGATCAAAGATTCTGTAGCAATATGGCGCGTTCACACCAACCCAGCCTGAAGAATCAACATTCACACCGATATAATCATTAAATATATAAATTTTCATGCCGTCAAAAATGGGATTATCAGTTTCTCCTGCAGTTGAACTACTATTTAAAATTGGATAATAGAGATAGCTGGCAACATAAGTATTCATTTCTTCCAGCGCGCTGCCTTCAGTAGCTATAATAATACCATTAGCATAGTCCATGGTATAATCAATACCAAGCTGATAAGTCGTTGCACCACTTTCATCAGTAATATCTACAGTCGTAGAGTCTATATTTTTACGGTCTAGAGATCCATACCCACTTGCTATAACAAATGCTTCATCTTTTAATTGCTCATCCCGAACCGAATAGTAAATAATAGAACTGCCAAGGGCCCTCTCAAAACTTAATGAATAAGTAGCATTTTCAGGTACGGCTGTTGGATCGACAGTCAGCACTTCTATTCTACCGGTGGCATAGCCAGAATCATGTGCTACAAACTCTTGCCCCGGCGCTGATGTATTAGGCCCCATATACCCTGCCACAGGTGCATTCGTTACAACTTTACCAGCATTTTCACTCAAATTGGTCACGTTACCCTTACGGTCAAGGTCAACAATAATAGAACATTCAGAAGGCGCTATTGGTAACAAGTTTTCTTGTTCACTAAATCCCAGTTCATAGAAATCAAGGTCATACCCTTTATCATAGGCCACGACAGCGTAATAGTAGGTCATACCATTATAAACATTGTTACTGTCTACATACATATGTTCCAGACCCGTATCACTGCCCATATCGTATTGTATTCCGTTAAAACCAATTGGATGGGGTCCTTTTAAACTATCAATCAAGTCGAATTGAGCGATCGGTTTTTTAAAGGTATTATTACCATAGGCATCCGTAATAATGTACGGATCAATAAAACCAGGGTCCGTACTGCGGTATACACGATATCCTTCGAAATCTGCGCCATAGATGGCATCGAGTGAATTCTCCGCTAGTTTATCCCAAAAAAGGGTCACTTTCCTATCCCCTGGTATTACAGTCAAGTTGGGTTTCAGGGGCGGTTTGGCAAAATTATAATCATTATCATATATGTTTTGCATGGTAACCGTATTTCTCAAAATATCATCCATATCATTACCAAACACCATTGCCACGGCGAATTTCTTTTTCTCTCCAGGATCCAGCGCAATATATCCAGAACCATAAAGAAAAGTTTGATCAATATTTTGCGATGCTACATCAAAAATCCCCGGTTTTAATTGGTTCCACATAATTTCATCATTGGAAGGATATATACTCGGATAAGGCGATGCGTAAAAACTGGTTAACCCGATCTGATCTGATTCATCATTATCAGTAATTTCAAAATTTGGTTCTCCCAGATCAGGTATTCCATTTCCTTCTGTACCATCTGCATCAGGACCAGCATAACCATAATGATATTCACCGAGTCCATCTGACCCAATATCGTCCCTTTCCGCCAGCCAATCCTCGTCATTATCAATACCATCAAACTGACTTTCATCAATCATTCCGTCCTCATCATTATCTATTCCATCGTGAGGATTTCCTGGGGATTCCAAAAAACTCCAGCCAAAGTAGACCGGCTTGAAACCGCCACCTGCATTACTCCAACCATCGTGGTCCCATTGGTATACAATATCGTTTTCAATATCGAACCAGGCATCATCATCCGAATAATCACCATTTGTGCTGCCAATATCCGCATCTCCATACATTCCAAATACGACGCTGTCCAAACGCGATGTACCAACATTCGTTATCCAGTAGGTTACGATAATAATATCTTCTGCGGCCGGATGATTCCATTGATAAATCCGCACTTCCAACTCGACCCCAATCCCTGACCTGCGCTTCGGAACCGCGTCGGTATCTGCCGAATCAGGAAAATGTGAAAATTCATCATTATAATAATCATCCATCACAAAATATGATTCCTGGTCCGCACGCTCATACTTACCATATTGACCATTCCAATACCCATCCCAATCACTTTCACGATTTGGCCAGGTTTCCGGCCAAGTGTAAGATTTATCACTCATAGCCATGATTTCCTGATTAGGATTGGCATATCCTGTAAGTGGCTCAAAGCCCCACTGGTACCCTTGGGGAGAATTATCCTTAAGCGCCACTGCGCCATCCGAAACAATGTGGACACGATTGCCATTGGTATCAATGACACTGGCAGCTACTACAGGTGTAAATTCATAAAAATAAGAATGTCCTGAACCATATGGATAAACTCCGGATAAACTTCCACCAGCATCTCCAATACCACCGAAATTATAGAAACGGTTAAAAATACGATTACCGTTATGATCGCCATATTTCCTGTCCGTCACATCTAAGCTTTTTGCACGGCTTTCAACACCTTCTAAAATTTTGTCTGGTTGTTGACCAATCAGTAAAGAAAACAGGAAAATAATAATGAATAATCTCATCGCTTATTACAGGCTAATACTAAATCCAAGTTTTATCTGTCGTGGGCTGGAAAAAAAGTCCGGCCGCACCAGGAATTCATCCAGGTTGTTATAACCCGGGCCACTGTACTGGGGTGTATAGGTTGGCAGGAGAGTATATGTGGATCGCCCCGTATCTGAGTAAACAACTAACTCATTACGGATATCAAATAGATTATAGACATTCATACTCAATGAAGCCTTCAAGCCAAAAAAATTGAATTGATAGTAACTGCGCAGGTCAAGATTATATGTACTTGGTTCGCGAGCATTATTCTCAAAAGATGTTCGCACCCCTAGATATGCTGTTGTATATGGGAAACCACTACCAAACCTAAAAATCAACCCGATGCCCGAATTTTTCACCGGGTGGTAGGTTAGCGATGTATTAAATGTATGCCGCTGATCCCAGTCTAATGGCACCAGCATCTTTTCCGGTTCCACATTCGATTGCTCATCCAGAAAGGCAGCCGCTGGATCCGAAGCATTGCCCTCAGATATAGAATAGGTATAATCGATGTTGCCGGATACTTTTGCAGAAGGTCTTTTTGACAGCGCGATCGTGATACCTTTTGAATTGGCATAGTCTTGATTGATATATAGACCGTAGCGATCACCCGCAACAAATGATTGAATTACCTTGGTAGCATTCAGATTGCGGATATCCTTGTAAAACATGGTCATTTCTATACCTATATCCTGCCCAACCTGTTGCGAAAAACCTACTTCATATTGGGTAGTTCGTTGCGGTTCCATGTCCGCGTTTCCCATTGTATAACCTGATCCGCTACCTGCTGGTATTTCGAATTCTGGATTAGTATATAAATAACTAAAACTTGGAATCTGAAAAAAATGTCCATAGGAAAAATGCATATGTCCCTGGTCTGTTATCGGAAAAGCCAAGGCAAAGCGCGGGCTAAGTTGGCGTTTAGCTTTCACTTTTCTATACCAAGGGTCACCAAATGCATTACTTTCTAAACGGTCATCCACATCTTTCCGATTATCAAACGTCATTTCCCAGTCAGAAATTGCTGTATCTCCATCCAGATCAAAGAAATTATTGATTGGCTTTACGGGACTATTAATATTCGCATCACTGCCATCATTTAAAGTTTTCCAATCTGGATCAAAATAATCCCAGCGCATTCCAATATTCACAACCAGGTCATCAAATTCTATTTTATCCTGTAGGTAAAGAGCGTATTCTACAGGATTGCGTCCATCATCTCCATAAGTATCATGATTAACACCATTGACGTTAGGAATTCTTGGGGTGTAACCAGTATATTGAGCCAACTGAACCGTGTAGCTAGTTAAGTCGAGATTCGTGATTCTCAATTCCAAACCACCCTTTAAATAATGAAATCGATTAATTTGACTGATCCCATCCAATTTGAAGGTATTTATCGTTGATTTTTGTTCAAAATAGTCCATGCTATGCCCCCCCACTTCAAAATTATTCCCGGGAGTATAATCTACTATAGTTGGGTCTACATAAAAGAGGTTAGGATCTGCGGAAAGAGTTGTATCAATAAATTCACCGCCAAACCAGTTTACAGTATCTATGGAAATAATAGAGTGATCTCTAAAATATTTGCTATCATCACTTCTTTGACTACGGTAGTGGTTTATGGACTGTGATAACGAAAGCGTGAAAAAAGTAGATGGATTTAAACTGTAATCAACAATCAACATGCTACTGGCTTTTGAAGTGAATTGATGAGATCTGCCATCCGGATTCCATTTATAGGCATGGGAATAACCTTGTGATGCGGTCTCGCTACCGCTAAAACTATAGGCTAACTTTAGCGTTGAATTAATTTTCCAGGTAAGTTTTGCCAAGCCAGTATATTGTTCAGACCAGTTCATTGCAATCCAGGATGAATCATTCACTCCAAACGGATGGTAAAGCGAATCCCAAAGCGCATGACCCGGATTTATAAATTCAAAATCATTTATTTGCGGATTCCACTGGTGTGACTCGGGTACAAATATTTTCTGTCCGTATAAATAACCACCATTACGTTTAAAACGGCCAGAAGCAAAAAATGATACTTTATCGCGCACAATTGGGCCATTAACTGAGCCCTGAATATCCTGAATCGTATTTGGACGAAATTTATCCAACTGCGGGAAAAGATTATCTTTTGCATAATAACTGCCCAGCATGGAGGATACATTCCCGGAATATTTCGAAAAATCCCCGCTTTTTGTTATAATGTTGATGATACCGGACATCGCCTTTCCATATTCAGCGTTAAATGTGCCGCTGATGAATTGCAATTCTTGAATAGAATTGTTCTCAATCTCCACTGCCATACCCGCATCATATGGGTCAGTCACAGTAACCCCATCGATCATATAGGCTATTTCACCGCTTCTACCCCCGCGGACGTGCAATCCACCGGAATTAACTACACCCGCTTGTAAGGCGATTATATCCTCAAATTCTTCCACAGGCAACATATCGATCTCATCGCTAGTAATATTGACCTGTGAATAGGTAACATCAGGCTGGACCATTGGTCGCTGAGCGGTCACCTCAACTGTTTCCATACCAATGACACCTTCTTCCAATTCTGCATTTAACCTGGTAGTTAGGTCCAGCTGTATTTTAACGTTTTTCACGAGGACATCCTTATAGCCGATCATTGAAAACTTCACACTATAAGTCTTCGGTGGGATCTGCAAAATAAAATATCTGCCCTCCGCATCTGTGGCGGTACCAAGACCTGTACCAGCAATCATCACATTCGCACCGATAAGAGGTTCTTTTGATGCTTTATCTAGTACAATACCTACCAGTTTACCGGTAGTACCAGCCGTTACTAAATGAAGCGATATAACTGATGCTATTAGAAATTTGTGAAAGTATTTCATATTCAGATAGACAGCCAAATTAACGGTGAATGTAATACAAATATTATATTTAATTATTCGTAATTTTTCAGGTATTTCTTATCATAGAAGTAATTAATTAGGTTGTAAAATGATACACAATTCTATTCTAGATGCGGTTGGGAAAACACCGATAGTAAAACTTGGTAAAATAGGTGCTGAGCTAAACTGCCAGTTATTTGCCAAATGTGAATTTTTAAGCCCTGGTGGTTCTTTGAAAGATCGTATTGGCGTACGTATGATCGAGGAAGCTGAGAAAGAAGGGCGTATCAAACCAGGAGATACATTGATCGAACCTAGTTCCGGTAATACGGGTATTGGCCTGGCTCTGGCCGCTGCGGTAAAAGGATATAAACTCATCATTACCATGCCGGAAAAAATGAGTATGGAAAAAGAAGTTGTTTTGAAAGCGCTAGGGGCAGAAATCGTACGCACACCAACAGAAGCAGCTCATGATGATCCTGAAAGTCTTCTCGGTGTTGCCAAACGGTTACATAGTGAAATACCTAATTCTCATATACTCGATCAATACGCTAACCCAAATAACCCGGATGCGCACTATTATGGAACGGCCGAAGAGATTCTTGATGAATTCGGTAAAAATCTAGCGATGGTCGTTATCGGTGCAGGCACTGGCGGTACCATAACCGGTGTGGCAAAAAGATTAAAAGAAGCCATTCCTGATATTGAAATTATCGGGGTCGATCCAATTGGTTCAATTCTAGGAGGCGGTACCGAGATAGATACCTATCACGTTGAAGGAATTGGGTATGATTTTTTCCCCGATGTGCTGGACAATACACTAGTGGATCGGTATATAAAAACCAATGATCAAGATGCGTTTACCATGGCCCGTAGACTGATCCAAGAAGAAGGCTTGTTGATCGGTGGATCCTGTGGATCAGTTGTTTGGGCAGCTATTAAAGCCTCCCAGAATCTTGATTCCGATAAAAATGTACTTGTAATTCTCCCAGACAGTATTCGAAACTATCTAAGCAAGTTTGTTAGTGATGAGTGGATGAGCAATAATGGTTTTCTCATATGATCAAACAGCTATTATTCTTTCTACTATCTCTAACTATTGCTTTTTCACAGACACCGGATGATCGCGGTTATATTGTAAATGTTGGTGATGATTCCCCTAGTTTTGTGCTTGATTTTCCCGATGGATCACAAACTTCTCTTGCAGATTTAAAAGGCCAGGTCACCATGCTGCAGTTCACAGCAAGCTGGTGCCAAGTATGTCGGGAGGAAATGCCCCAAATTGAGAAGAAAATTTGGAAAGTCTACAAAAATTTAGGGCTGAATGTGATTGGAATAGACCGGGATGAACCTGCAGATGTTGTTACCAAGTTTGCAAAAGAAGTGAAAGTCACCTACCCTCTTGCTCTAGATCCTGGTGCGGATATATTCGCTCTGTTTGCAGACCGAAATAGTGGTGTTACCAGGAATATTATTTTAGGACCAGATGGAAAAATAGTATTTCTTACACGGTTATTTGAAATTCAGGAATTTGTTGATATGAAAAGAATTATTCATATCTTATTAGTGGATCAATTAAAGGAAGAAAAAATTTCATTAGCTGCTAAAAAACAAATTATTAGGCAACTTAAAAAACAGCAATCTAAAAGTGAACGATATTCTATAAGGAAACTTGAAACAGAATTATTCAAAGCCGAAAGGGAGCTAAACCGAAAAGAGAGGAAACTCGCTTTGGCTGAGATGAGACTATAAGTACTTTACCTAAATTATAATAATCCCATTAACCAAATATTCGCAGATTAATAGTCCTTTCCTGTAACTGTCTCAAATTAATGATCGCCATTAATGGGACCATGGATATCATCGCGATGACAGCTGCTTTCTGGGATAGGACTCGGGCATAATGGGGATTGGACATATAAACGGCCAGATCTATATCGGCAATCACTATATGAGCAAAAACAACGATTCCGCTCAACAGAAATAATATAGATATATATAGATTATCTTTATTAAGGAAAAGAAATGTTAAGGCATAAAATAGTACCGCCAGGCTCATAGAACGGAAAACCCAGTTAGCAAAAAATACATGCAAGTCTTTTAAGGTATCAGCAGGGGTCAGCCCCACCCCAGTAAAACAGATGCTTGCAAAACACCCAAAAAGACTGCCAACCCGTGAAAATAGAAATGATTTTGGATTTGAATTATGTAATGAAGGCAGGAATATAAAGTATGCCAAAAATGCGATACCTATAGTGACTAACGATAAATTAAAACTGTAAAATGACAGGCTATTATCCTGTCCAGCGTAACCGCTGAACCTACCCAGATCGCTGAGGAAATTCAGGGAAAAAGAATACCCGATTCCATGGTAGTCTATTGAATTACCGCCATTGTAGGAAACTATGGCTGCTGCCAGGAGAAAAATGTATAGCCCTATGCTGGCTAAGGGCAAGGTAATAAATAAATTGACCACTCGCTTTTTCATCAGGGAGAAATGGTTACTATATCACCTACAATAGTTGCTGAATACTGTTTCAATGCATTTACAGCCGGTCCATTTACAACACTGCCCGATGTATTGAACTGGCTGCCATGACAGGGACATGCAGATGTACCATTCTGAAACGAACCAATTGTACAACCATTATGCGTGCAAATTCTGCTGAATGCCAACACACTGGTATCACTTTTCCTGTATAGGAGTATGCCCGAGCCGTCCAATTCATTGGCGGTCAATGCCAATGTACCGCCTACCGTTGCCAGAGCGCTATTTTCTGGGAACGACAAGTCGACAGTAATGCTAGTCTCACCGTTACTGTCGGTAGGTGCCGTAGGACTACCTTCACTGCAACCGCTTTGATTAACCAGCATAAAACTTCCAAATGCCACGGTACCTATCCCAGTTAACGTGTCCTTGACAAATTCCCTTCTATTACAGTAATTATTTAAAAGTGTGTTAATATTATTATCATTCATTTCTTTATCAAATTTTCAGAAACTATATACCCAAAATTGTGTCCATAAGCATCAGGACATCAGTGATATTAAGATTATTATCATAGTTCAAATCTCCTGTGCAATAGTGTACTGGGCTGGGTTCATTATATCCGAGAACAAATCGTAATAATTGTACCACATCCAGCACATCCACTACGTTATTTTCAGTTAAATCACCCGGTTGACAGTTTCCACCCGCAATAGTTACTGGGATTGATACACCAATGCTCAGTGAATCATTAGCAACAACACGAGTAACCAACGTATATAAGTACTCTGAATCAGAGGATAGTCCTATATCGGTAAAACTTTCTACACCTTGCCAGACAGAACTTTCAAATTCACCATCCCGATATATATTTATCATAAAAGTGGGGATTGCATCACCTCCAAATAACTCTGTAGGATCGTTCCAATTTAATGTTACGCGATACCATTCTGTAGTATCTGCTGTAACATTGGTGACAGGGTTTGGATCCAGGGAATCTGCTGCCATGGTCTCCATACTTAATAATGCTGAATTATAAAGGTTCAACCGCCCGCCACTCACCGTAACGCCATTAAGAGTTGGTAATGGATCTGTGCCATCCAAGATCAATTGTTTTATAAGCAAACCACCTTCTGCAGGATTACTTTGAAAAAAAGACGAAAAACCTGCAGACATTGATGCATGTAGGAAGCCAACTGCTCCAGCAACGTGCGGAGAGGCCATAGATGTACCTGATAGAGATGAAGTACCTCCTCCAGTGTAAGTAGATAATATCTGTGTCCCCGGTGCACCAAGATCAATAGTAGTTGCCCCATATGCGGCACCGCTGTTTTTCGCATCATTCCGCGTCGTATTCGTAACAGAGATCATATATTCACTTTCACATCCAGTAGGTACATCGCCGGTAACATCAACGTTAGAATTATTATTCATCGTCGCACCGCAGCTAAGGATACCATACTGACCCAGGGCATCATACATATCATTCCAGAGAGAATAATTACCGCTGTTGCAGTCAGCGTTATTAACACCAAAACTGCTGTTAGTAGCCACCACGAATGCACCAGAGGATCCATCAGTAGAATCATAAATTGCCCGTTGATCCAGGGCATAACCATATGCTTCCAAAACAATAGAGGTCGTTCCGGAAGAACCAGCTATTGGCATGAGTTTTACATTCCAGTTCACACCGGCCACATAGGCACCATTATAACCCTTAGCACCCACGATTCCTGCAACGTGGGTACCGTGACCATCGCTTGGCACTGACCCATTTGAAGAATAGGCGTTCCAGCCATGTACATCATCGACATAGCCATTACCATCATCATCAATTCCATTACCAGATATTTCACCCCAATTCGTCCACAAATTAGGAGTTAGATCCGCATGAGTTAGCAACATGCCTCCATCAACAATAGCGACCACTATAGTGTCTCCCAAAGGTGTTATGCCCCCGGTTGCGATATCCCAGGCTTCTGGTGCATCAATATCGGCATCTTCTGTACCACCACTCTGGCCAACATTATGCAATGCCCATTGCTGGTCAAACTGCATATCATCCGGCATATCCCTACGGGAAACCTTTGTGTCTAGAATTGCTTTATCAACAAATGGATTGTTGCGAAATTCCTTTATAGCGTCTAATGGTGAAATTTGATTGTTCTTCAATTTGACGCTGATGATATTGAGACGTCTGACCAATACTTTTTCAACCACATAATTATTGGTATCAAGGATACTGCTGAAATCATTACGAGAAATATCCGGAGCAAGTTTTACAATTATTCTATCAGGAACATATTCCTGCCCAGATAACGAATTGAGTATTAATCCGATAAGTAATAGGTAGCGAAACCAGATCATTCAACTAATCTACAAGTAATAGAGTTAGGTGTAGTTGATATTTATCACAGAAAATACAGCTTTCTCTATGTTATTTTAACGCTTAATCGCACTGGTTTACTTAGGCGTTTTTTCTGTTCGAAACTGTCTAGCAGCCAAACGCACACTTTTGGCCTGTTTTAAGGGAATCTTAGCTTTCTTGGCAATTATATCAGTATTAGCCTGGGCAATGCTTTCTATGTCTTGGAATACAATAAATAAAGATTGTACCCGTTTCGGGCCCATACCATCAATGCTATCAAATATTGAGGTGCGTACTTGTTTGTTTCGTTTCTGCTTTTGAAATGTGATCGCAAACCGGTGGGCCTCATCCCGTATTTTCCTTAATAATATCAGACCAGGTGATTGTCTGGGTATGGATTGTGCGTCCGAGTGACCTGGCACGAATACTTCTTCCAACCGCTTCGCCAGCCCAATAACTGTCAAATAATCCAATCCAAGTTCACGCAAAGCAGATATTGCCATGCTAAGTTGTCCTTTACCGCCATCAATAAGTATTAGATCTGGCAGGGTTGCCTGTTCGCTTTTCAATCGCCGATAACGCCTGAATACCACTTCCCGCATAGCGGCAAAATCATCAATACCAACAACTGTCTTTATTTTGTACTTCCTGTATTCCGATTTACGTGCTTTACCATCAATAAAACATACCATCGAAGCAACCGTATTTGTGCCTCCCAAATGAGAAATATCAAATGCCTCTATTCGGCGTGGTGGTATCTTAAGTTGCAGATCTTCCTGAAGTTGTTGCACCATTTTTGGTATCAACTCGCGCCGTTTCTTGCGATTGATTATCCATTCTCCTACCAACAGCTTTGCGTTTTGTGCTGCCAGCCGTATCTCCCTGGCTTTTTCCCCTCTCCTTGGAACTTGAATATGAACAGGGCCGTTTCGTTTTTCTTTTAACCACACCAGTAGCTGTTTTTTATTAGTTGGTACGTCCGCAACATTTATTGTTTTCGGGATGAAATCTGAGTTAAGATAAAATTGTGTGATGACGGATTCAAAAATATCTGCGTCCCTTTCATCGCCAATATTAATTGAGATCTTTTCTATGCTGTGGATCCTGCCATTACGAATTCGTACAATCACTGTTACACACATATTATCTTGTTTTGCCATGGCAAATACATCACGATTATCAAAGTCAGCAGCAACCTTGCGTTGCTTTTCTTTAAAACTTTTAACGGCTGCAAGTTGATCACGATACATTGCAGCATCTTCGTAGCGCATCTCATCTGCCGCGACACTCATCTGTTTGTTTATATAATTTTCTGTATCTTTCGTTTTGCCTTGTAAAAACTGCACTACCCGTTTTATCATCGCATTGTAATCTTTCTGGGAGACCAAATTCTGACAGGGGCCTTCACATTTCTTAATATGGTAATCCAGGCAGAGATCTACTTTGCCGGCACTAATAACTTCCTGATCTAAATAAAAGTCGCAGCTACGTATAGGAAAAATCTTATGAACGGCCTTTAACGATCTGCGCAGTAAATAAACATCAGTGTATGGACCAAAATATCTGGATCCATCTTTAACAATATCTCTGGTAATAAAAATTCTCGAATAAGGTTCCCTCGTGATTCGTATATAAGGAAAGGATTTATCATCTTTGAGATTAATATTATAATGCGGCTTATGTTCTTTTACCAGATTTGCTTCAGTCAACAATGCCTCTACTTCGGTCGAAACTACAATCCAATCCAAATCGGTGATCCTTTTGATCATGGATTGATTTTTTGGTGTCTGATATTTGTTTTTTTGGAAATAGGATCGTACTCTGGTGCGTAGGTTTTTGGCCTTACCTATATAAATAATTTCACCTACATCGTTTTTAAATTGGTATACACCCGGTTTTGTGGGAATATTTTTTATTTTCTCATTTAAACTAGTCTTCATGACCCAAAATATACATTCATTAAAATATAATCTGGATTACTCCGTTTTGAAATACAATTGTATTTCATACCTCGACTGTCAATTCTAATATTATCGATATAAATAATTAATAAATGAAGGATAAATGAACATGGATAACAAACATTCAATTCATATGACAATCGACGAATTCAAAAAAAATGGCTATAAGGTAATAGACTGGATAGCAGAATATTATCAAAACGTGGATTCATTACCAGTACTTTCCCAAGCGCGGCCTGGTGACATCCGTGGACAGTTGCCAGACCACCCTCCTGAAGATGGTGAAACTTTCGAGGCAGTGTTAGCGGATATGAATGAAAAAATCCTGCCCGGAGTAACCCACTGGCAATCCCCTAATTTTTTCGCTTTTTTCCCTTGCAACTCGACTGGTCCAGCTATTCTTGGTGATATGCTCTCAACTGGACTTGGTGTGCAAGGGATGTTGTGGGCCACTAGCCCGGCATGTACAGAACTGGAAACACACGTATTGGATTGGCTGGTGGATATGTTACATCTCCCCGAAAAATTCAAATCTACTAGTACAGGCGGTGGTGTAATTCATGATACGGCATCCAGTGCAATACTTTGTGCTTTGTTAGCTGCCCGAGAAAAAGCATCAAATGGTAAAATAAATGAGACTGGTTTCGATGGTAAACTTCGCGTTTATACCTCTAACCAGGCCCATTCTTCAATAGAAAAAGCTGTGAAGATTACTGGTATCGGTAAACATAATCTGCGTTCAATTACAGTTGATGATGAATTTGCCATGAGACCATCAGAACTGCGCAGAGCTGTAGAACAAGATATAAGAGATGGTTTAACACCCGCTTTTGTCTGTGCTACAGTGGGTACGACATCCAGTACAGCTCTTGATCCTCTAACAGAGATCGGAAACATTTGCTCGGAATTCGGTATTTGGCTGCATGTTGACGCCGCCATGGCTGGATCTGCAGCCACATGCCCTGAATACCGCTTCATTCACGAAGGTTTGGAACTTGCCCAAAGCTACTGTTTCAATCCGCATAAATTTATGCTAACAAATTTTGACTGTAGCTGTTTTTACGTATCTAATAGAGATGCGTTGATCGACTCGCTCAGCATCACGCCGGAATACTTAAAAACTAAAGAAAGTAAATCAAATTCTGTATTTGACTATAGAGATTGGCAGATACCGCTGGGCAGACGTTTCCGATCCCTAAAATTATGGAGCGTTATTCGCCATTATGGAATCAAGGGAATCCAAGCACACATAAGACAGCATATAGGATCAGCTAAAGCGCTCACAGAAGAGATTAATAAAGACGATCGGTTTGAATTAATGGCACCAACCGTACTAAATCTGGTTTGTTTCCGTTATAAAGGTTCGGATGAATTCAATGAAGCACTTGTCCAAAGACTGAATGATAGCGGCAAACTCTATTTAATTCATACCAAATTAAATAATAAATACACCATAAGATTTTCTATCGGTCAGACAAAAACGACATGGGATCATGTTATCAAGGCCTGGAAATTAATTTTGCAGGAAACTAAAACCTTGGAAAAGAATAGAATTAGTTAATTTTTTTGCGCCAGTTCCACCAGTACCCCACCGGTACTTTTTGGGTGAATAAAAACCACTTTATACCCTTCAGCACCAACCGTAGGACGATCAGATATTACATCAATATTTAATTCTTTAAGTTCTATTATTGCTTTATATATATCGTCTACTTCAAAACATACATGATGTATTCCTTCACCGCGTTTCTCCAGAAATTTCTCAATAACGGATCCAGAATCCATTGATTTCAGTAGTTCAATCTTACCATTCCCGGTATCATAAATATCTGTTGTGACGCCCTCATGCGCTACAGCTTCTGTTCCTTTATGCGAAATTTTTAACACATGTCTCCAGAATGGCGCATTCGTATCCAGATCTTTTACAGCGATACCAATATGTTCTATTCCTAATATTTTCATTTCAGTTCTGGCCAGGTATTTTTATAGTAAGAATCTATAACGATACCTAACCCATTTTCATCAGGAAGAATCAGTCGACCATCTGTTACCTGCACACCTTTATAAGGGTCATTTTCAATAAGCAGGTTACCGTCAAGATCAGCGTAATCAACCTGGGCAGCCAGATGGGCTGCTGCTGTGATTCCGACTGTGGATTCAACCATGCAACCCAGCATTATTTGCAGGTTATAATTACGGGCTATATCTATCATTCGCTGCCCCTCTAAAAGTGATGCGCATTTCATTAATTTGATATTTATGCCATCAAATGCATGGGCTATATCAGGTATATTTGCAGCGACAATGCTGTTCTCATCTGCTATCAGGGGTAATGGTGATTTTTCCCGTAACGTAGCCGTATCATGCAAATTATCAGCCTTAAAAGGCTGCTCCACGAACTCGACATGATGATCTGCCAGCCATTTACACATGGTTATGCCCGTTTCCAGGTCCCATCCCTCGTTCGCATCAACTCGGATTAATTTATCTGTTTCCGCTCTAATACGCTTAATTATTCGCTGATCATCCTGTAAGCCTAGTCCTAATTTTATCTTGAGAATTCGGTATGGTGCTGCTTCGGCTATTTTTTGTGGTATCAAATTCAAATCACCAATCGCAATTGTAAAAGAAGTTAACGGCATATCTTTCTTATCAGACTTGAAATAATCAGCAAGGCACACCTCCTCTTTCTGTGTCCACCAATCTAACCATGCCGTGCTCAATGCCGCCTGCAAAGCACTTATTCCACCAGAATGATCGCTGCACCAAATATCGCCGTCTTCTACTGACATCGACTCATCAGGTACCTCATCTATACAATTAAGCTGTTTTATGACCTGACCTTTTGTCTCACCGTATCTCGCAGAGGGTGCAGCTTCCCCTCTACCGGTAATACCAGCGCCTGACAAGTACACATAAACAATATCATAATATTCATTAGTGCTCCGCGAGATTCCAAACGGATGGGTACAATTCAATCGATAGCTGGTAAAACTTAGTTCCATCAATCCTGTACCCCGTAAGTAAATTGTATGCGGTCAGCATTAGGAAAAGTGAATTCTTTTTCAAATGGAGTGGTTATTGATTCTTTGAATAAATAGTCAAATGCACCAACAACCCAAGTAGCGTATCTTGCCATGATAATAGGCTAATCTCGGAAATTAGCTTGTCTTTTCTCTATGAAGGCAGTAAGACCTTCCATCCGTTCATCATGATGAAAAAGTTTACTGAATTCTTGCACCTCAATTTCCAGTCCTTCTTTTATCGGCGCTGCTAGTCCTTCCTGAATACAATGTAAAGATGATGCAATTGCTCGTGGACCATTGCGTAGAATAGTGGATGCCATTTTTCGAACGTTAGATAGTAGTTCATCATGCGGGCAAACACCGTTCGCCAGACCAATTCGCAGTGCTTCTTCAGCATTAATTATTTTTCCGGTGGTGATGAGTTCATTCGCCCGCCCAACGCCAATAATCTTTGGTAAACGCTGCGTACCGCCCCACCCTGGGAGCAGACCAAGCTTTACCTCAGGTTGACCAAAACTGGCGTTTTCTGATGCGATGCGTATGTGACAGGCCATGGCAATCTCACATCCACCGCCCAAGGCAAAACCATTTACGGCAGCAATAACAGGTTTTGGTGATGATTCAATTAGCATTGTTAACTTTTGTCCTGCTTTACCATAAGCCAGCGCCTCTTCCGCGCTCATTTTCTGCATCGACTTAATATCCGCACCTGCAATAAATGCCTTGTCCCCGGCACCAGTGATAATAATAACACCTGTTTCTTTATTTTCCACAGTATCCTGAATTACACTTGTGAATTCAGCAACCACTTCTGGATTCATCGCGTTGAGGGCTTCTGGTCGATCAATAGTGATCTCAGATATTCCATTTTCATTATTAATCTTAATTAAACTCATAAATACTCTCCGTTACTTCCAAAAAACCCTGCTAAAAATCACAATTATAGTAAAGATCTCAAGTCTGCCTAGCAACATGCAGAATGTAAGCAGCCATTTACCAAAATCTGGCAAAAGAGCATAATTATCGGTTGGCCCAAAATCTGCTATCGCGGGACCAATATTTCCAATTGCACTGGCCGCAGCCCCAATAGCAGACTCAAGGTCTACATTCATCAGAGTTAAAGCAATGGTAGTAAAAACAAAAATTGATATATAAAAAAGGAAAAATCCCAACGTGTTACGAATTACGTCTTCTGATATAAAACGATTACCTATTCGTATCGGAATAATTGCTTTTGCATGTAGCATACGCTGGGTGGCTAGAGCCATATATTTGAATAATACATATACCCGAATTATTTTCATTCCACCACTCGTTGAGCCCCCCATCCCTCCAATAAACATTAAACATAGTAACAAGGTTTGTGCAAAATATGGCCAGAGTTCATAATCAGCACTGTAATAGCCTGTACCTGTTATTAACGAAACAGTTTGAAATAAGGAAGCTCGAAAATTTTCCTCACTTATTTCACCATTTAGGGCCAACCGTAAAAATATTATTGCTGTCACAAAAAATATTAAAGAGAAATAAACCTTGAATTCTTTATCAGTTATATGACTATTAAAATTGCCTGATATTGCCCTGAAATGAAGTGAAAAATTGGTGCCGGCAATTATCATAAATACTATGATTATATATTCAATAGTTCCACTATTAAATGCCGCAATACTGGAACTTTTTGTGGAAAATCCTCCTGTTGGCATTGTAGTAAATGAATGACAAATGGCATCAAACCAACCCATGCCATTATTACCCAGTAAAAGTATTTCTAAAACAGTAATTCCTAAATAAACTATCCACAACAATTTTGCTGTTTCTCTCACACGTGGTCTAAGCTTATCAGCAACTGGGCCAGGTACTTCTGCCTTGAATAGCTGTACCCCGCCAACGCCTAGTAGGGGCAAGATGGCAATGGTAAACAGTATGATTCCCATACCTCCTATCCACTGCAAAAAAGATCTCCAAAACAATATTCCATGAGATAAACTTTCAATCCCATTCTGTAAATGGGGTAAAGTTTGTTGGTTACCTAAAATTGAAGCACCAGTCGTCGTTACTCCAGACATTGCTTCAAAAAATGCATCCGTAAAATTTGGTATAGCACCGGATATATAAAATGGTAATGCACCAGCAAGCGCTGTAATGATCCAGGAAAATGTTACAATGATAAATCCGTCCCGGTTACGAAGCTTTCGACTCTTGCGTGACATGAACCAGATTGGTAAACCGATAAATACTGCTAATCCAGCAGATTGCAAACAGAATATGACATCAGATTCATCATATAACCATGATACAAATGCCGGGAAAAGCATAGTTAGCCCTAAAATAGTTAATAGAGCACTGAGTATATTTAGAATCGTCTTTAAATTCATTAGGCGAGGAATAATTTCCGCACTTTTTCGGTAACGGAATTCTTCGCAAATACAAGAGCTGTATCTTCTTCAGTTAACTGCGACGATCCTCTAGCAATTGTCAAGTGCCCATGGTGGTTTATTACACCAACTATGCTTGCTCTAGGGAAAGATATTTCAGATAGTGGCTGGTCGCAAACAGCACTGCCTTTGTCCGGCTTGAGTTCAAGAACATCTACATTTATTTCATCAAAGGTCATTACTTGAGTGTCAGATAAGTCGCTACGTATTTGGCGTAAAATCGAATTGACCGTAGACATATTTTTACTAATTACCGAACCAATACCAATTTCTTGAATTATTGGCAAAAACTCCGTAGTCCCAATATGCATAATTGTCTGTTCAACACCAAAATGATGTGCCAAGAGGCCTGAAACCATATTTGTTTTCTCGTTCTCTGTCACAGCAATAAAACAATCCACCATTTCAATGTTTTCTGATTTAAGTAACTCCAAGTCAGTGCCATCGCCATCTATGACCATGGTATTTCCCAACTCGTTTGCTATCCCTTCACATTTATGTCGGTTATAATCTACCAGACGTACATTCATTTCATCCTGCAAACCCTCTGCAACGGATCGCCCGATTTTACTGCCCCCCAGAATCATTATTCGGTCATTACGGGATGAATCTTTACCCAGCATCCTCATCAGATCATGCACATGCTCTGTCTGCAGGATAAAGTACGGCGTATCACCGTTTTCAAAGACGAAATCCGACCATGGAACAATCGTCTTTCCATCTCGCAATACTGCTATAATTCCAAATTTAAATTCTGGATGTGCTCCGCATACCTCACCAACACTTAAATCAACTATTTGACGATTATCACCATTTAACCGAATACCAATCATCTCTAACCGACCGCCTTCAAAATCCATGACCTGAACAGCGTATGGATGTTTTACGAGACGTATAATTTCATCACAGGCTGCCTTCTCTGGGTGGATGACTAAGTCGATGCCAAATTTCTCAGGCTTTATGATCGAATGGCGGGTGGTGTACTGTTGATTCCTCAGCCGAGCAATGATCTTTTTCGCACCCAGTTCATGTGCCTGCAGGGCAGCAATTAGGTTTACTTCATCAACCCGGGTAAGACACAACACATAGTCTGCATTCTCTACCTTGGCTTGGTGCAATATTTTTGGACTTGCACCATTGCCTTCAACAACAATTACATCAAGATTCTCTGATAAACGGGTGCATTTTTCAGGTAATATATCAACCGCAGTAATATCATGATTACTCTCGCTTAACGCCTTTGCAGCGTGAAAGCCTACCTCCCCAGCGCCGATAATTACAATCTGCATAATTTTTTATTCCGCCGAGCGAAACGCACCGAAATTAGTAAAGGTTTTGGATAAATAGAACATAATGCATTAATCATTCTTTCGAACAATATCGACACCCAAAGCCTGAAATTTCTTCTCAATTGATTCGTAACCCCGATCAATATGATAAACACGGCTAATATCAGTCTGACCTTTAGCCATAATTGCCCCTAGGATCAGGGATGCGCTGGCGCGAATATCCGTGGACATTACTGGCGCACCAATTAAGTGATCCACCCCATTTATTATCGCAATATTATCCCGCAATTTGATATTTGCCCCCAATCGATTCAACTCGGGTATGTGGGTAAATCGATCATGATAAACAGTATCAGTGACAACCGAAGATCCTGTCGCGATCGCCATTAACACTATCCACTGGGCTTGCAGATCTGTTGGAAAACCGGGATATACTTCCGTCGTAACATCAGTAGGATTAATTGAGTTAGCCTTTTTGATGGAAATACTATTTTCAGAGGTGTCTATTTTTGCACCAGCCTGTATTAATTTTTCAATTAAAACTTCCAAATGCTTTGGATTACAGTAGTTAAGTGTAATGTCTCCCATGGCAGCACCAGCTATTAAATAAGTACCCGCCTCTATCCTATCAGGAATTACATCTAAATCTGCACTATGTAGCTGATCAACACCTTCAATAATGATCTTATCAGTTCTTATGCCATCTATTTTTGCACCCATTGTATTTAGAGCTTCGCATAATTGTACTATCTCAGGCTCTCTAGCAGCGTTCTCAATTACAGTCTCTCCTTTCGCCAAAACACCCGCCATAACAATATTGCCAGTCGCACCGACAGAAGGAAAATCAAAACAAATCTTATTTCCTTTTAAACGATCTGCCTCGGCCAATATGTAACCCCCTTCAAGCGTAATTTTGGCACCAAGTTTTTCAAGCCCCTTGAGGTGAAAATCTACCGGTCGCGGGCCCCAGGCACATCCTCCCGGTAAAGACACTCTAACTTTGCCAAATCGCGCCAGCAATGGACCTAACACATAAAAAGAAGCACGCATCGTCTTTACCAGATCATAGGGCGCTTCCAGATTATTTACAGTGGATCCATCAATACTCATTTCTCCTGCATCGAAGGAAACTCCGGCGCCAACGATATCCAACAATCGAATCATCGTACGGGTATCCTTAAGGTTCGGTACTCTTTTTAAGGTGGTCTCGCCATCAACCATTAAGGCGGCTGTCATTAATGGCAAAACCGCATTTTTCGCACCACTTATCTCTACAGTTCCAGAAAGTGGCCTACCACCCCTTACAACAAGTCTATCCATTTTTTACGCAATCTAAAGGAGTATCTAATTGATTAATACAGTAATAGGGTAAAAAAATTATAATCATTATTTATTAATAATTAATCGTAATCCAAATATAATTCCAATTATAATACCAATTCCATCAGCTATTATATCTAGTCCGCTTGAAAAACGACCAGGAATTAAAGACTGCCATAGCTCGTCAAAGCATGCAAAACCTAAACAAGAAATTATAATAACTATTACCTGGTTTTTGGATATTGCTCTAAAACTATTTACGGCGAGATAACCCAATATACTGTATTCAACCAGATGCAATAGCTTATCCCATGAAAGCAATATAAACCGAGGAATTGAATTTCCAGGTATGCTTGATACGGAAATAATAAGAAGGATATATCCGATTAACATACCGCGGAAGTGTTTAATCGTCATAATCAGCTAAAACAGTAGGAATTGTATTAAGCAGATCTGAGGCAATCATTCCGCGCATACCTTTTTTATCGCAAAAAAGGTCAGCAGCTTTTCCATGAATGTATACTGCAGTTTGGGCAGCATTGGATGGTTCAAGCCCCTGCGCAATAAATCCAGCAATCATACCAGTAAGCACATCGCCTGTTCCTGCAGTGGCCAGGGCAGGATTCCCAGTTGAATTTACGATACCATCATTTTTGTAAAAAACACAGCTAGGTGCGTTCTTGGCAACTAGAATACCACTGAAATCATTCATAAAATCCGTTACTACAGATGTAAACTCACCTTCAATTGTTTTTGAATCAGCAGCTGTGAGGCGACAAAATTCCCCGTAATGTGGAGTAATCACGAATGGAACAGTAATTTCTTCAAAGAGATTATGGTTACCCATAAAGGGTCTTAAACCGTCCGCATCAATGACCAATGGTTTACTAGCAGCACTTATTAATACTTCAACAAACTTAATTGTTTCTTCATTTGGTCCAAGTCCGGGGCCAATAGCAATGGCATCGGCCCAATCAAATCGTTGCATAATTTCTTCACAATTTTTTGAAGAAAAATACCCAGCATTTTCATCTTCACAAGTTATCGTCATTCCTTCGGTAATCTTTTTTTCGTAGATATTATTTAATGAACTTGGTGCTGCTGCGATGAGTAGTCCTGCTCCGACCCGTAATGATCCATATGAACAGAGCGCAGCCGCTCCCGTCATGCCTTTTGAACCAGCGATAACCAATACATTGCCTTGTTTATATTTATGTGTATTGATTTCAAGTGGTTCTAGAAAACAGGAAATCGATTCATCCATTGCTTTATGCCAGTTCAATCCGGAAAGTTTATCAACAGCCTCAGCGGGAAAGCCAATATCTGCTATATGTACCTCTCCTGCTAAAAAAGGTCCCTGCCGCATTGCTAAACCAAGTTTGGCGCATCCCATTGTTATAGTAAAATCTGCTCTTACACCTACTGGTTCTGCAATACCACTATCCGCTTGAAGACCGGTTGGAATATCTACTGAAAGCACGACACAATTTTTTGCGTTAATCCATTCTATCCACGGAATAATACTTTCTTTTACAGTGCCATGGACACCGGTACCTAGTAATGCATCAATTATTAAATCACACCCATAACCTTCATCTAATAAATCACCTGAAAATTCTATCTGCATATTGCCGTTAATACACAGGTCCAGAAAATACTTTGCATCACCCGTTATTTCCTCTAAAGTAGAAATACAAAATACACTCACCTCAAATCCATTTTTATCGAGCTCAAGGGCTGCAGCGAAGCCGTCTCCACCATTATTACCTTTGCCGCATAGAATAACTATGATTGGGTCATGAATATCACCAGTTTTTTTCACTGCTAGATCAGCAATAGCTAACCCTGCTGATCCCATTAGTTGAATACCTTTAATATTGTATTCTTTCATGGCAACACGGTCAAGTTCGCGGGCCTGTTTTTGTGTCAGAAGTTTCATTATACTCTTACTAAAGCAAACGCAATAGCTGTGTCATTAGTATGGGATATACTAACCATACAAGTAATTTGATCCAGTTGCGGATGATTTAATTTCACTTCAGGAGCGCCGGATTCACTTGAAATTATTTCTATTGCTGCAAAATCAATATTTGAAACAATACCGGAAGATAATAAAGATTTTTTGATGGCCTCTTTGGCCGCAAACCTGCCAGCAAAATGGATAGGCGGCGCAGCTTTTGAATCGCAATATTTAATTTCTATGGGCGTATAAATACGTTCTATGAACCGCTGGGGATGTTTTTGGATAATTTTTTCAATACGTACAACTGAAACAATATCTGTGCCGATAAAATATTCAGCCACTATTGAGCTCGTTTACAATACCTACTATTTCGTAGACATCATTGATATCCCAGTCGGCACCTGAATCAACTGTGCCAAACGCATCACCATAGCGAGCAAATATTGTTCGGATACCAAGTTTTTTTGCTCCAACGACATCCCTTTCTGGCCAATCACCAACCATCAAAGCTTCTTCAGCCTCAATATTTAGCTGGGATAAAGCCATTTCAAAGGGTATCGGTGATGGCTTCCTAACATTAGTATCATCAAAAGTGAGAACCACATCAAAATGATGGTGTAGATTCAAGTAATAAATTCGCATCCATGCTTCTCGGCTAGGCGCATCAGATACAACAGCAAGTTTCATACCTCTTTTTATTAGTTCCACAAGCGTATGATTTACATTTGGATACAACAACAGATTCGCTTCCCTGGCTCGTCGATAGGCTACTATACCTGCTGCCAAATATTTATTATTTACTTCACCGATCGTTTTATTTAAAAAATCATTAAATACCTGTTGATTCTCCCAACCTTCCTCTTCATAAATGCCGATTATGGTCTCATATGATTTATCAGGATCAATATCAAGTCCAGCCTCAATCATACCGGCAATAGCAGCTTTTACTGCGTATTCTTTCATTTTCATGAAATCAAGCAGAGTATTATCTAGGTCAAATATGACCGCTTTTATCATTAGGAAACTAGTCCTAGAGTTCGATTGATATTAGTTCTGGTATTTTTGAGGATTCATAATTCTATCCATTTCGTACTCAGCAATTTTCCTCCAGTTACGATCTTTGCGCGCCTTATCCAATGCATTAATGGACGCAACTTTGTTACCTTTACCTCCACACCACGTTGCTATACCAAGTTCAATCCATCCTCCACCGAAAGATGGCTTGCGATCCGTTGAGTTTCGGGCTGCTTCTTCAGCGCGATCGCACTCATCTAATTGATTATAAGCGGCAGCTAATCTATACCAGGCCATTGCGTCCTTTTCATTTAATGTCGTAGCTAGTACAAGGTTATTTGCTGCATTAGCCCAATCTTCCATTTCACTATAAACTACACCGAGGGTTGAATATCCCTTAGAATACTTAGGATTAACCTGAACAGCAGTATTTAGAACCTCAATTGCCTGATCATAGTTTTTCTCACTGATGTATATCTCACCCATGGCACCGAAAGCTTTATCATAGGCAGGGTGCACATCAACAGCTGCTCTAAATGCTACCAAAGCGCCTTCGTTATCACTATTAGACTTCTTGGAAAGTCCCATTGCATACCATCCTTTATAAAAATTCGGATTTATATCTAGTGCTTGTTGGTAATGGTCAATCGCTCCATCACGGTTACCCATTTTCGCTTCTATTACACCGATTTGATAATGAGCCTGGTAAAAATTTTCATCGAATTCCAACACCTTATTATAGCCTTCTAAAGCTCCATCTAGGTCACCTCGTTTGTAGGCCCTATTTCCATCATTAAAAGATTTTTTCGCAACATTATCTATTGCCGTTCTAGCTTTTTCATGATATGGATTTATTTCTAGTGCTTTTTTAAAATGCTGAACTGCTTTATCAAGACTTTTTTCCCGATACTTTACTAAACCCATACTATAGGCCGCCTCAGCAAATGTGGGAAATTTTTCCAGGACAATTCGATAGCTTTCGAAAGCATTAGAATAATCAGTATTGCCCATATATCGACTGGCATCATTCATTAATGTATTAATTACATTTATAAGGTCGAACTCATCTCTGAATTCTTGATTTTCAGGGTCGGCATCAATTGCTCGCTTTAAGAAGTCCCGCGTCTCTTGCATTTTACCTAAACGAAGATTAAGTCTGGCTAATTCAAGCATCGCTGGGGCAAAAGTAGGATCCATTTGCAGAGCTTGCGTAAATAATGATTCAGCTCGCTCAATTTGACCATTAGTAAGTTCATTCTTCCCATCCGCTAAAACCTGATCAAGTGTCTGCCCAACTAGAATGGTCATAAATATTGCGAGAATTATAAATATCTGTTGTGAGTTATTAAACATTCTTTCCTCCAATTGTGCCGAAGGCGGGACTCGAACCCGCACGGGGTTTCCCCCACTGCCCCCTCAAGACAGCGTGTCTACCAGTTCCACCACTTCGGCAATCGATTTTATTCAATGTCCAGGTTCTGCTGGATATCAGGGACTGATAGATCTAGCAAACGTTGATCTGCTTCACGCTTTAAAATGGATTCACTATCAATGGTTTCAGGAGCACTAGTCAGACTAATTAAGATGCCAACGGTCATAAATGCAATAGCGAACCAGGTTGTAATTTTGCTCAATGCAGTTGCCGCTGCACGACCACCAAAAATAGAGCTGCCCATACCGCTGCTTAAACCACCAGCTAAACCACCGCCTTGGCCTGCTTGCATTAATATTACAGCTATTAACAAAATGCTAATGATTGTATGGATACCTATGAGTATTCCTGTCATCATTTACCCCTTATAATTATTTTTAACGATTTCTATTATTTTAGAAAATAATTCCAATTTTAAACTCGCTCCACCAATTAAAAATCCGTCTACACCTTCAACTTCAATCAATTCTTTCGCATTTTCAGGTTTTACAGATCCGCCATATAGAATCGGGATTTGTTTTACTAATTCAGTAGCATATAGTTCAGCCAGTAATCCGTTTATCTGTAAATGGGTATCCTCAACCTGCTTTGGTTCTGCGTTAACTCCTGTACCAATTGCCCAAACCGGTTCATATGCAATAACCATGCGATCAATTAATTGACCTTTGACACCATCCAAGCCCTTGGTTAACTGTTCTTTTAATACCATTTTCGTGTACCTTGCATTCCGATCATCAAATGTCTCCCCAATGCAGAAAATTGGTACAAGACCATTATCCAGAACCACATGCAGCTTTTTATTTAATGAAGTATTGTTCTCATTAAAGATATGCCGCCGCTCCGAATGTCCAATAATTACGTAACGAACACCACAGGCCTTAAGCATACCAACTGAAGTCTCACCGGTAAAGGCACCTTCGGGTTCAAAATAAACATTTTGACTGCCTAATTCGATACCCGAATCGGACAAATTTTCATTCATGTAAAAGAGCGATGTAAAAGACGGGCAGAATATAATTGTTGGTTTTTCCTTATCCAAAAGCAAATTACATATCTCACTGACGAAGGAAACGCCCTCTTGTGGAGTTTTATACATTTTCCAATTCGCGGCAACTATGGGTTTTTTTATCATCACCTGCCTAATGCCTCCAATGCGGGTAGTGTTTTCCTGCTTAATAGTTCCAAAGATGCGCCACCACCTGTAGAAACATGAGTCATCTTTTCATTCACACCAAATTTCTTTACCGCAGCTGCACTGTCACCTCCACTCACGATCGTATCAATACCTTTATCATAGGCCAAGGAAACCGCCTTTGATATGGCTTTTGTTCCGTTTTCGAACTCTTTCTTTTCGAAAACACCCATTGGGCCATTCCATAAAATTGTTCCTGCACGTGAAATATAATCGGAGAAAATATTTACAGTTTCTGTTCCAATATCAAGCCCCATATAACTATCAGGAATAGAATCAAATGCTACAGTCTTCATTTCTTTCGGTTTTTCAATCGCTTCGGCTATAACAAAGTCTACTGGAAAAACAAGTTTTACCCGCCTTCGGCGAGCTCGCGCTATAGTTTCTTCCGCAGTAGAAACCATTTTACTATCCACTATTGATCGACCAACTTTCACCCCAAGTGCCTTAAGAAAAGTGAAAGCCATACCACCACCAATCAATATTGTATCTGCATCATCCAGGAATCGATCAATAAGGTGTAATTTACCTGATATTTTTGCCCCGCCCAGAATCAATAGTAATGGTGGTTTTGGTTTCTTAAACCTTTCTAGTAAAAACTGAAGCTCTTTTTCCATTAAATATCCCATACCTTTTTGTATGAAATGTTCCGTGACACCAACATTGGAGGCATGGGATCGGTGCGCTGTTCCAAAGGCATCATTTATGTAGATCTGCCCATGCCGGGCGAGTTTTCCTGCAAACTCAGGATCATTGTCAGTTTCTCCAGAGTGAAAGCGTAAGTTTTCTAGCAGATGTACTTCTCCAGGATGTAACCCGATTGTCACATTAATTGCATCTTCACTAATACAATCATGAGAAAATTTAATGGGTATCTCTAAAATATCAGAAAGTGCTTCCCCCACAGGAACAAGACTGAACTTTTCATCGATTTTACCATTAGGCCGTCCCAAATGTGACATGAGTACTATTGATGAACCAGAATCTAGACACTCCTTAATTGATGGTATCACAGATTGGATACGAAATGAGTCCACAACACGGTCATTCTCTATAGGAACATTGAAATCTACTCGCATCAGTACGCGTTTTTGTTTTACATCGAAAGAATGTAACGCCCTAATCATTACTAAAATTTTCCCTTGGGGTTGCGCATGT
Organism: uncultured Fidelibacterota bacterium; assembly: GCA_913062595.1. Taxonomy (GTDB): domain Bacteria; phylum Fidelibacterota; class Marinisomatia; order Marinisomatales; family TCS55. Next base: position 12,316 of record CAJXWT010000009.1, on the reverse strand, counting down.
GATGCCTGAAACCCGTGCTGCACCATTTTCTCTTAATACTTTTGCACAGTTTGAAATAGTCGACCCTATGGTCAGCACGTCATCAACTAATAATATGTGCTGATTTTCCAGAGATTTATTAGTGGTAAAAGCACCATCTAAATTTGCCATACGTTCTGTACTGCCCAGCTTCGTTTGGGAAACAGTATATTGTGTACGCTTAATTATACTCGTATCAACAGGCGCTGCGTAAACAGATGCTAATCCTTTTGCCAGCCAAAATGCCTGATTATAACCTCTTTCCCTTTTTTTTAACCAATGTAATGGTACGGGAATTATCATATCAATGTCACCTATTTCATCTATAAGAATTTCCTCACCCAAAAGGACTCCCAGATCAAAACCCAAATTAGCGCGTTCACTGTATTTAAGGGAATGAATTAAGTTTTGTAAAAAATCGTTATAAAACCAAGCTGAGCGCATATCATCCAGATAATTTTTGTTGGTAACATTTAGGACCCAGTTGCCAAACTTTGTAGGTTTCATCCCATCCTTGCAAAATTTGGATATATTTGTACGATTGTCCTCATGTATCCTGGCACATCCCACACAAGTATTAGGATAAACCAAGTCCAAAACCAGATTTTTAATGGCATTAATATATTTGAAAAGTGTGAAGATCAACTCGGCGATACCTTGTTTTTTCGTGTCTCTATAACTGATAGGTTATAAGTTTTCTTTATGAAATCTGTACAATTCACACTAGCAGACAAACTGACATTACAGGATTTGATGTTCCATCATATTCATGAGATCCTCCTTGTAGCTAGTCCCTATGATTCTTTCGTCCTTGAAGAGGATGGTCGATTGACTGAACAGATATTGCATGAATACATGGGGATGAATTTTAGTAATGCGCCACGAGTCTGGCAAGCTTCTACTGCTGAGGATGCACTTACAATGCTATCCCGCCAAGACTTTGATTTGATAATTGTGATGATGCGCATTGCAGATATGGATCCCGTACTATTCTGTTCGAAGATTAAAGAAATTTATCCAAAAAAACCGGTTATTCTGTTAGCCTTTGATGAATCAGAGATAAAGCAATTACCAGAAGATTTTGAAAAATCCGCTATAGATCGTGTATTCATATGGTCAGGGAATGCCAATGTATTATTAGCAATAGTGAAAATGTTTGAAGACGCTATGAATATTCGCAGAGATATCAAAAAAGCAGATGTACGCTGTATTATTCTAATAGAGGATTCACCACGGTATTACTCCCTAATACTGCCAATGATTTATAAGGAGATCAGCTACCAGGTAAAAGAAATGGTTGATAAAAGTGCCAGTGATCACGAAAGATTATTATATATGCGCGGCCGTCCAAAAATACTTCTAGCTACTTCATATGAGGAAGCTGAACGCTATTTTAAGCGCTTCAGGTTGAGTACACTTGGCATAATTTCTGATATCCGTTTCCCAAAAGACGGCAAACTAGATAAAAACGCTGGTGTAAAATTTGCACGATGGGCAAGATCAATTGATCCAAGCATACCAATTATACTGCAATCAAAATATAGTAAAAATGCTGAACTAGCTGAAGAGGTTCAAGCTCATTTCCTGTATAAGGATTCTCCGACTTTGTTAATAGAACTCAGTGAATTCATAGTCAGAAATTTTGGCTTTGGAGATCTCATATTCCGCACACCCAAAGGAAAGGAACTGATCAAAGTCTCTGATTTGCCTGCACTCATTAAGGCGATCCAAACTGTCCCAGAAGAATCACTCCTCTACCATGCAAATAGCAATCACTTTTCTAATTGGTTGGCTGCACACGGATATTTGGGACTTGCCTCTCAGGTGCGGCCTCTGAATCATGCTGATTTTAAAAACTCAGATGTTCATCGGGCCTATTTAGTTGATCTGATCGAAAATACAATTAAAAATCGCGAAGCAAGACAGGTTGTAGAAATTCAACGAGATACATTTGATCATACGAAGCGTTTTACCCAGATATCAGGTGGATCTTTAGGTGGAAAAGCCCGCGGACTAGCTTTCGCTCAAAAAATGATTCGTTCATCGGACTTCCGAGATCGTTATGATGGAATAGATATTAATATTCCTCATGCTGCCGTAGTCGGTACCAATTCTTTTGACGAATTCATGAAGGAAAATAATCTATGGACGGATGCACTGTCAAAAAAAACAAACAAAGAAATATCAAAATTATTTCTTAATTCAAATTTTAGTAGTGATTTAAGAAACTCACTTAAAGTATTTGTTAAATCAGTGAAGTATCCCTTGGCGGTACGATCATCGAGTCTACTAGAGGATAGCCAGTACCAACCACTTTCAGGGATGTATGCCACCTATATGCTGCCGAATAATAGCAAGAAATTGAATGACCGTTTGTCTGATATTATCACTGCTATAAAGCTCGTATATGCTTCCACGTTTTTTCAAGGCCCTAAATCCCTTATAGGTGGATCCGTGCATCGTATTGAACAAGAAAAAATGGCGGTGATACTAATGGAGATGGTTGGTCAGAATTATAATGACAGATACTACCCAACCTTTAGTGGGACTGCGCAAAGCTTTAATTTTTACCCAGTGTCATACCTGCAGCGCGATGAAGGTGTGGCTCATTTAGCACTTGGATTGGGAAGAACCATTGCCAATGGTGAAAAATCCCTGCGATTCTCACCAAAATACCCCGGTATATTGCCCCAGTATTACTCGATTAAGGCGACATTGGAAAACTCTCAAAATGCCTTCTACGCAATGAATCTTAATCCAAAAGCCCATCCACTATTGAATGGGGAAGAGAAAAACTTATCATCATATAACCTAGAAATTGCCGAACAGGATGGTTCGCTAAAGTGGTCTGGTAGCATTATATCAAGCGAAGACAATGTTATAAGAGACTCCTTATCTTATGATGGAACCAGGGTGATAACATTTGCACCAATATTAAAATGGGTCACATTCCCACTAGTAGATATCTTAAACGACCTTATAATAATGGGAAAAGAAGCCTTGGGGTGTGAAGTTGAAATCGAATACGCCGTCAACTTATTTGATAATCTAAAAAAGAACCCTGAATTTGCATTGCTACAAATCAAGCCCATGGTTATGGGAGGATCGAGAGAAATTATAACTATGGAAGAAGAATCGCTGGATGAAGTTCTATGCACCAGCAAAGTCACATTAGGTGATGGATTTATTGATGATGTGAGTCATATCGTTTTCGTAGACCCTAAGCGATTCAAACCGGCAATGACCAAGGATATCGCCAAAGAAATACATGCAATCAACCAAACAATGATTAAACAACACCCTTATATACTTGTAGGGCCTGGTCGCTGGGGCTCAGCAGATCCCTGGCTGGGAGTTCCAGTAAATTGGGAACAGATAAACGGTGCCAGCGCAATAGTTGAGATAGGAATAAATGATTTTCCAATTGATCCATCTTTTGGTAGTCATTTCTTTCAAAATGTTACCAGTATGCGACTGGGTTATTTCACTGTGGATCATAATTCAAATACTGATGTATTTGATTTTAGCTGGTTATATGAACAAATAATTAAAGAAGAAAAAACGTATACTACCTGTTATGAGTTGGAATATCCGCTTCGTATTAAGATCGATGGGCAAACAGGTAACGGTGTCATCCTTAAACCGAAAGTCCCTGAGCTAGATCCAATGAATGAACAGGAAACTAGTGGTATATGATCAAACGACACCCTGATCGATCATTGCATCTGCAACTTTGATAAAGCCACCAATATTGGCACCTTTTATATAATTTACATAATCACCCTCTGTACCATAAGTGTTACACTGTTTATGAATATCTTTCATTATTTGATGTAGACGTTGGTCCACTTCTTCTCTTGTCCAGGACAAGCGCATATTATTTTGGCTCATTTCCAATCCAGATACCGCTACACCTCCCGCATTCGCTGCTTTTCCTGGACCAAATAGTATCTTGTTTGCCATAAAAACATCGATTGCACCGGGATCGGAAGGCATATTGGCTCCTTCTGAAACACATTTACAGCCATTCTTAATAAGAGTTTTTGCATCTTTTTTGCTGATCTCATTTTGTGTTGCACAAGGTAATGCAATATCACAAGGTATTGACCAAGGTCGCAGACCGTCAAGATACTCACACCCGAATTCTTCAGCGTAGTCCTTTATCCTACCTCTTTTGATATTCTTAAGGTCCATTACCCAAGCCAATTTTTCTGTATCAATGCCATCTGTGTCATGAATTGTACCATTCGAATCAGATATAGACACTACTTTACCACCAAGTTGGATAACTTTTTCAGTAGCAAATTGCGCCACATTTCCTGAACCAGATATTGTCACTGTTTTACCGGAAAATGAATCATCTTGAAGTTTCAGCATTTCTTCAGCAAAATATACGGCACCATAACCAGTAGCTTCTGGTCGTATCCTACTTCCGCCCCAATTCAAGCCTTTTCCCGTTAATACTCCGCTAAACTCGTTGCGCAGACGTTTATACTGTCCAAATAAATACCCGATTTCTCGACCACCAACTCCAATATCGCCCGCAGGTACGTCAGTATCAGGTCCAATATGACGGAAAAGTTCAGACATGAATGATTGCGTAAAACTCATCACTTCATTATCAGATTTACCTTTAGGGTCGAAATCCGATCCACCTTTACCTCCACCCATTGGCAGAGTGGTTAAACTATTTTTAAATACCTGTTCAAAACCCAGAAATTTTAATATGCTTAAATTCACGGAAGCGTGAAACCGTAACCCACCTTTATATGGCCCAATGGCGGAGTTGAATTCCACACGGTAGCCACGATTTACTTGTGCCATTCCCCGATCGTCGCGCCAGGGCACACGAAACATAATTACCCGCTCTGGCTCTACGATCCGATCCAGAATTCCTGCATGAATATATTGTGGATGTTCTTGTAAAAAATCCCAGATAGATGAAAACACCTCATGAACTGCCTGATGAAATTCATCTTCACCTGGAGATCGCGATGTAACATGGTTCATAAAATCATCAACAGACTTATACATATTTATTCTCCCATTTGATTCTTATTTTAAAAATCAATCAAATTAGTTGACCCACGGACTACCATATCTTGCCAGCGATAATTTCGAAATTCATCCGGATGAGTGGAGTGAATTTGTTCAAACATACCTGCACCATTTTTATTGATGAAAATAAAAATAAATCCATCATCTGAATCATCATAATGCCATATTTCATAACTAAATCTATCTTCGTTGGCCGGATAAGGTTCAATATCATTTGGGCGACCATAACGAATTAATACGCGGCCACGGTCAGTTTTTCTACCAGAAAAGTTCCGAGTTGAGAATTGTTGATCAGCAAGTGCAAGACGCGTGTTTATTTGATTGTAAAATTCATTTTCATTTGTTTTTCTATCAAGGTCACGTTTTTCAAAAAAATCGACTAATTGTACAATCCGATCGCCTCTATTTGCCTTCATAAGAGTTTGAAATTCCGATTCGCTCATGAAATATCCAACAATATCTATAAAGTCCCGTAATTCATCGTTTTCCATTGCGTCAAGGATCATGGTAAAATTATTTTTAAAATCAGTAAGCTGTTCCTTTACTACAAAGAATTCCCGATCTATAAACGTCCTTTGATCCGATTGATCATCTATAACTTCAAGTCGTAGTCTATATCTACCAGCTAACAACCCCATCACATTAATTCCAAGAGTTTCAACACTTGATTCCCCAGGTTTTTTCCTTACAAAAGGCCCACGCCGAAAAACTTCCTTACCACTACGCTCAAATAAAATATAATTTGCAGTATACGTACCACCATCATCCTGTAAACCATAAATTTCACTGTAAGCATACAACATTGGCCTTCCCAGTCCAAAAACACCACTGGGATTGGGCGTCATTGTATATCCATTGCGATTGATACTGTTTTCTTCCATGAGCTGCTCACGTTTGAGGAATGTACAGACTAATAAATCACTGGTAGTTAGATAGCTGTCATCAATAGCCCGAATAATCACATTCTTAGTTGCCATATGTACTTGCTTGGATGCCAAGTCAGTAATTGCAGCACTGAAAACAGCGCTACCCCTGCTTAGTATAAATCTTGACTGTTGCACCATGCTTACCTGTCTTTCTGCGGGGCCTGGCCGATCAACGGCCGATTCTATAATACGAAATGCATCTTGTGCCGCAATAATACCATTGATAAATACACGTACATCTACAACACCCTCGAACTCATACTTTTCCCCATCATCAATCCACTCAAATAATGTTTTTGGGATCATAAGATTTACAACGGCTTCTGTATTTTGACCATTGCCACGGAATTGATTTACACTCATATCAAAAGGGGTTGGTAATAGCGTTATATTTTGGCCAAGTAGGCCATAAACTAGAAAGTAAGCAAGTATGAAAAATACTCTCATCGGACTGAGCCGGATTAGCACGTTGAAATTACCCTGAAAAAGTTCTGTTATCCAAGATTAGTGAAGGATTTGGATTTACCGAGAGTTGCCGGTAATTTTGCTGGCCTTATTCTAAGCCAAATAATAATATGGCGGAGTAGCTCAGTTGGTTAGAGCAGTGGAATCATAATCCACGTGTCGGGGGTTCGAGTCCCTCCTCCGCTACAACACTAGGCTAGGAGTATATAGATCCAATTAATTATAAATGGGTGGACCAGATAACCAAATAGAAATAAATCAAAAAGCCCATACATACGACTACAAAGACTTTTATTAGAGATTTCTTTATCAAATTGAATAAATAATTGCTGTTAAAATAGCAGCGCTCAAAACTGCTTTAACGACAATTTTGACTGATTGTAACCGCTGTACTTTCAAAGAATCAGCATCTCTTTCTCTATGGTTTTTTTCACCCATATTTTTTATCCCGAAATAAGCATTGACAATACAGGTCTTATCCCAAGCTTCAAAAAATGATATGGTCATTAATATAGCAGGGAAAAACACAATAAACCGTAAATGATCCTGTTTAACAATAATTATATATGCAATAGTAACGATCGTAAGAGCCAAACCAATATAGCCAATATTTAGACGTCTACGGATCTCTCTACCTGCGATATTCGGACAACTTTCCACTTTTTAAAGTAGTAATAAATCCTACTTTAATAGAATCATCTTCTTGGTCTGCATGTATTCAGATGCCTCATATATTTCTACAATCTATAACCAAAAATAATACCAGCCTGCACCCATCCCTGGGACGGTGAATTTGCACGAACAAATGGTCTTACTGAAAAAGGCAGATTGGGTACATTTATATCAAATCCCCCGCCCAAATGAAGACCACTGCCATTGATGGAACCGAGTCCTGCCATTAATGAAAATTTACCAAACAGTTTTACATTTGTAGTCCCATAAATACCGAAACTATCATTACCGGCTTCTACTCCTAATCCAAAACCTACCGTGAACATGCGTGCACTGATTGTAATAGGTGATGTAATAGACAAACCTATAATTGGCTCATATTTTTCAAGTTTATATTTTGCACCGGAATTAATTGGTTGGTTAAAGGACCACCCAACGGTGAAACCACTCATTTTATCAAAAGTTGGTATGGTATAAACAATTGATTCCTCGTTGACTACTTGACGTTCTAAGTCCTGCTGATCTTGGTCATCAGTTGCAGTCTCGAAAGTACTTTCAGGCGGTGGTTTTGTTGCAGTGTCATCTTGTACTTGCCCGTATAAATATGGAATAGCAATTAAGATAATTGAAATTATTCTATGAAAGTTATTCAAACTCATTATCCTTTAGTCTGTATTGCCGTTACAATCCCTTCTTCCAGATAAATGTAGCGATAATTACCTTCATTGTAAACCCATTGTTCTCTCACATAATATGAATAAGTAGTACGGTTAACACTATCGGGACGGCCTAGGGCATCCTCAACCATAGTTTCAGTAAATCCAATATCAACAATACCATCCTTAATTTTTAACCCAAATTCATACCCCCATTTATCCATTAGGATCCGTTTACGGTATTCTTCTTTTTTCTGGGCAAAAGTTAAATCCTCAATACTTTTAGCAAGATACTTCGCTTCATGTATCCTTTCTTTTGCTCGACGTTTAAAACGATCACTCTCATTCTCGAGGTTCAGATCATTCTTTTCTCTAACCAAGGCGCGTTCTCGAGCTTCATGGAAGTACGGAGTTAAACCAACCTGATCATAAAATGCTGAACTCATGTAACCAATCGTATCATGAAAAGATACACGGATGAAATCCTGAATATAATAGGGGTAAAAAATAACTTCCGCGCCTTGCGGAATGTCCTTTCGTTGCCCCATCAGCGGTTTATTAATCCACATACCAGCAAACGCAGCCCGGTTAATGCGAATAACAGCCACACGTTCCAAAAGTAAAAATTGTTCTCTTGCATAAGATTCCTGTAAATCTTCAACAAGATTTTGCAGACTGTCTAGTTTTATCGCAGTGTCAATAACTAGTGTTTCATTAAGCTCGATCAAACTATCCAAGCTGTCCAACTTTGCCTGGGCATGCAATAGAAACACGTTACAGATTAAGAACCGAAGAACGTTTTTCATGCTTTTCTGTATTCTGTTAATATTTCGAAAAAATGATTTTCCAAATCCTGATTAACTTTCTGACAATTATTTATAACTGCTTCTGCCCTATCAGCATATTCATTACAGCGTTTTTGATCCCATTCCGGTGGAGGAGTTTTTATTACGTCAGAAACGTTTGATATTTTATCTGCAATATTAACAAGAGTAGCATCTTTGGATAAGTGCGGAGCATTATCAATTTGCAGCTGTTTACGTTGCGTAAAAGTTAGCTGATTATTATCTGTCAACTCCTCTACAATTTTCCTGACCCTAGATCCAAATTCTTTGTCGAGTTCATGCGCAGATGTATCTGTATCTTCAATGGTGTCATGTAGAAGTGCGGCTGACAATATTTCCGGATCATCAATACCGCCAATCTCAGCTAAAATCATTGCTACTGAAATCGGGTGAATTATGTAGGGTGTCTTACCATCTTTCCGTCGCTGATTGCGATGTTTAAGGGCGGAAAATTGGGTTGCTTTCAGGACCAAATTCATTTAAGCATTATTTCAGTTATATTTCAAATACAAAGTGATCAATCATCCTTGCTAGTTTCTTCAGTCATATTTTCGAAATAATGCTTCTCAGCTATGGGACGCCATTCGTTCCGCGAATTAATTGCCCTTACAACTGCTACTATAGTTAAAATAACCAGTAATCCAAGAATGTATACACTATTATTGCTAGACCGATCAAAAGTAAAAATAAGAATAATAAGGATCAGCCACAGGGTTCTGTATACGATATTAACTATACGATAAAGATTCATTTTCGATATGGTGATAGTCGCACAATCCGTCCAGGATCCTCTAAAGCAACGTAAATTAAACCATCCGGCCCGATCTCAACATCCCGCACTCTACTGCCGGCTTCATAAATAATTTCATCCTTTACCATTTTTAAACCATCCATTTCAACACGGTGTAATCGTTCAAATTTTAATGATGTTGCCAATAAATTATTGTTCCACTCTGGGAATTTATTACCCTTATAAAATGTTATCCCGCATACAGCTATGGAAGGTGTCCAGTGAAAAACAGGTTGATCCATGCCCTCTTTGTGAGTGTATTTCGAGATAATTGTACCGCTATAATTTCTTCCATACGTAATTACTGGCCATCCGTAATTGTGACCTTTGGTTACGATATTTATTTCATCTCCGCCTTTAGGCCCATGTTCTGCCTCCCATATTTCGCGTGAAACTGGATGTAACACCAACCCCTGAGGATTCCTGTGGCCGTAGGACCAGATCGATTTTATGGATCCTTCAGTATTATAAAATGGATTATCAATTGGTATGGTACCATCATCGTGTACGCGGTGCATTTTCCCATTAGGCATTTTGAGACTCTGAGCCTGATCCCGCTCACCTCTATCTCCCACGCAGAAAAATAGATACCCTTTATCATCAAATAATATTCTCGAACCAAAATGACGGGATATTTTGGTATAAAATTTTTCATCTGCCTTGAAAATAATTTTTGCATCGATCAATTTATTTTCAACAAGCTTAGCCCTTAACAATACAGTGTGTGATTTATTTTCGAGAATATCGCTAAAGGATAAATATATATACGAATTATTGATAAAGTTAGGATGGATCTCAACATCCATCATTCCACCCTGTCCTTTTGCTCGGACAGCAGGTATCTGACCACTAACTTTGACCTTATCTTTACCATCACTTGATACAACCCATAGATCTCCGATTTGGTCGGTTACAAGCATCCTTTCATCTGGCATAAAGGCCATTCCCCATGGTACATCAAATCCTGCTACAAATGTCTCAACTTGAAAAGAAAGTTTTTCAGTATTATGGATTCCAGCGTCCCAGTCAGTTTCATCAGCGCTTACCCAGAAATTCAAAAGTAATAAAATCAATAATAATCTATTTAGAGTGGTATTGTTCATATTTAAGACTGACCTATTTTAATATCCAATTTTCGATTAAATCTGCCGTCATTTTTGCTCCGCGACTATTCAAGTGTAAAAAATCTGTAAGAATAAGAAAACCATTATCGGCCGTAATCTTATCAAAACTGGTTCCCAGTAGTAAATGAGAAAAAATACCTTTTATCATGATCCATCTAAATCCATTATCGTATGATAATTTTGGATGAAAATCTTCCGCCAGTAAATACTTTGTTATTTTTTCATGAAGTGGTAAATAATCCACATTATTTTTGTTTGCGACATTCTGTATGATTCCACTGTATTCCTTTGTTCGTTGGTAGGCTATGTGCTTTATATCCTCACCGATAGGTGGTAGCGATAATATGGCAACTTCTGCATTTGTCTGCTTTTTTAACTGCAATATAAGTTCCTTAATGTTTTTCCTGAAAAATTCTGCATTCGGTTCCTCGGGAAGGGCCATCTCTTTCATGTAGCGCGCTCTATTTTTTTCGCTCAATGACGCATTTGCATCATTGGTACCAATAAGAACGGTTACATAATCTGGATCGCACCCAATGATCTTATCTAATCTATTAACCACATTGTATGCCAAATTTCCATTAATTCCCGCATTTACAAATTGATAACCATCAACACTTAGGCGCTCTGACAAAATATTTACATAATTATAGCTAACTTGACCATGAGTTATACTGTTACCAACACATACAACAGTTTTTTGATTATTATCCTGTGCGCTTTTCCCGTGGAAATTTACAGGTGAATTAAAAGGCAATTTCTGCGCTTGTTTTAATGTATAGGTAATAGCAACGATCAGGATAAATATCAGAACACCAAACAACGCAATGATTCTAATAATCATTATATAGTTTGACTAATAACGCAAATGACTAAGTACAATATTCCTTATGCATTGGCATACTTTTTTGGATATTCATAATACACCAACCTTCCGGAACCAAAATCAATATCTATCCAGGAAGAATACTCAAAGTTAATGCGGACGACACCGCAGGTCACTACATTCATTATGTTACTACCCGTAAGCATATTAACAAACGATGTAAAAGTCGGATTATGACCAAACAGCATGATCGATTTATGTAAGTCATCTTGGTTTTGCACTAATTCCAATAATTGTTGCGCCCCGGCACCATAAATGGCACGATTGACAATAATATCATTTTCTACTAACCCCATAACTTCCCCAAAGGCTCTCGCCGTCGAAAGCGCACGGTTAGCAGGACTGGATATGAGTAATTCCGGTTTTTCACCTTTGTCTACGATCAATTTGCCCATGAAAGGCGCCGCTTTTTTCCCACGTTCATTTAATGGACGGTCTATATCGGCTAATCCGGGATTACTCCAACTGGATTTTGCATGTCTGGTAAGAAATAAATTTTTCAATAATATATTAACCAGGCAATAATTCTGGATTCAAAAGATTTTCTTCCATTATCTTTATTTCGTCAATGCCGGAAATAACAATTTCAGGATCATATTCGAGTTTCTTTTTAGAAATTTTCCCTTCATAATCTACATTTACCAATATACTCTTCATACAATTGAGGCGAGCTTTTTTCTTATCATCTGATCGTATAATTGTCCATGGTGTGAGTGTCCGATTGGTGGCATTTAACATTTCAAATTTGCGGATTGAATATTGATCCCATAATTCCTGAGCCTGTTTATCTACAGGCGACAGCTTATACTGCTTTAACGGGTCAGTTTCGCGTGATTTAAAACGGTTTTCCTGCTCTTTCTTAGAAACAGAAAAATA
>CAJXWT010000008.1 GCA_913062595.1 uncultured Fidelibacterota bacterium | reverse complement strand
GGGAACTTTGGTTCTGTAGATGGAGACAATGCCGCTGCCATGCGTTACACGGAATCACGAATGACAAAACTTTCTGGAGAAATGCTCAAAGACCTAGACAAAGATACAGTGGATTTACAACCAAACTTTGATGAAACGCTAACTGAACCAACCGTGCTGCCGGCAACTGTCCCGACATTGTTAATTAATGGATCAGAAGGAATTGCTGTTGGTATGGCCACCAAGATACCGCCACATAATATGAATGAAATAATTAACGGAGTTGTGGCGCTTATTGATACTGAGGACATTACAACAGTAGACTTAATGAAATATATAAAGGGGCCCGACTTTCCAACAGCCGGTTTGATCTTGGGCCTGGATGGCTTGACCCAAGCCTATGAGACCGGTCGGGGAAAAATAAAAATGCGTGCCCGGGCACACATCGAAACAACAAAAAGCGGTAAAGATAATATTGTGATAACGGAAATCCCTTACCAGGTAAATAAGGCAAATTTGATTGAAAAGATAGCAGACTTAGCGCGGAATAAAAGAATACAGGGAATTACAGAGCTGCGTGACGAATCAGATAGGGATGGTATTCGGGTGGTTATAGAATCAAAAAGAGACGCTGTGCCAGAAGTTATATTGAACCAGTTATATAAACATACACAACTGCAAGACACTTTTGGTATCATTTTGCTGGCGCTGGTTGGAGGTGTGCCCAAAATAATGCCTTTAAAAGAAGCGTTGAATCATTTTATTGATTTCCGCCATGAAATTGTTGTTCGTCGTACCAAGTTTGATTTAAATAGGGCCGAGGAGCGGGCCCACATTTTAGAGGGTTTAAAAATTGCCCTAGACAATATTGACGAAGTTATAAAGATCATACGGGCAAGTAAGGATCCTTTAATCGCCAAGGAAGGCCTAATGAACAACTTCAGTCTCTCTGAAAAACAGTCACAGGCGATTCTGGACATGCGCCTGCAAAGACTTACCGGCCTTGAGGTAGGCAAGGTTGTTGATGAATATAAAGAGGTAATTAAACTTATGTCCCACTTAAAAAGTATTCTTGAAAGTCACGGTCAAAGAATGTCAATTATTAAGACAGAACTTCTAGAAATGAAAGAACAATACGGTGACCCGCGGCGCACAGAAATCATCCCGGTTAATAGCGACTTTTCAATGGAGGACATTATTGCTGAGGAAGAAGTGGTATTAACTATTACACACGAAGGATATATAAAACGGACCGCTCTGAACACATATCGTACCCAACGCCGTGGCGGGCGCGGCGTTCAGGGTGCCGCAAGCAAGGAAAAAGACTTTGTAGAGCACCTGTTCATCGCCAACACCCATAACTACATGCTGTTTTTTACAGATCGCGGAAAATGCTATTGGTTAAAAGTGTATGATATTCCACAAGGAGGGCGTGCAACGCGAGGTAGAGCAATTGTAAATCTTATTGGCTGTGAGCCCGGAGAAAAAGTTGAAGCGTTTGTCAGTGTAAAGGATTTTGACGATCAGCACTATATCGTTATGGCTACTAGGAACGGCCTTGTCAAAAAGACATCGTTATCAGCCTACAGTAAGCCGCGAAAAGGCGGAATATATGCAATTGAAATCCGAGAGGGTGACACTTTAATTGAAGCACGAATTACCAATGGTGAAAACGACATCTTACTAGGTACACGTGAAGGAAAGTCGATACGCTTTTCTGAAAAAAACATACGTTCTACCGGAAGAAAAACAATGGGAGTAATAGGCATCAGACTTGGGTCTAAAGAAGATAGCGTTATTGCTATGCTGGTTGTGAAAAGGGAAGGAACAATCTTGGTTGCGACTGAAAAGGGGTTAGGTAAACGTACTGATGTGATTCAGTATAGAACCCAAACGAGGGGAGGTAAAGGCGTAATGACAATGCGCGTTACTGAAAAAACAGGAAAAATGGTTTCCATAATGGAAGTGGTGGATGCAGACGATCTAATTGTAATTACAGATAAAGGGGTGCTTATGCGCCAGCCCGTATCTCAAATAAGAACAATAGGTCGTGTAACCCAAGGCGTTAAGCTAGTTAAGCTTGATGATGGATCGAAAATTTCTTCAATTTCCCGAGTTATAAACGAAGACGACCCTAGGGATAATTATAACAAAACAGAAACCGGGCGCGAGGACGAAAGCAAAGAAATTCCCAACAGAGGAAACGAAACAGGCGAACAAGAGAACAGTGAAAACGATGAAGTGTGAATCTGCTTGATAGAATCAGTCGGGTTAAAGAGAAAATTGACTCTGCGCTAAAACAGTGCAACCGTGGCGACAGCATCACCATTGTCGCCGCCACAAAATCACGAAACCCGGAAACCATTGAAACGTGCATTCACAACGGCATTGTTGATATTGGCGAGAATCGCGTGCAAGAGGCAGGTAAAAAGTTTAGTGCCGTAGAGACCAAGCTGGTATACAAGAGGAGAATGATTGGCCACCTGCAAACTAATAAAATCAACAAAGCTCTCCGTATTTTCGATACTATCGATTCTGTAGATAGCCTGCGTATTGCTAAACAATTGTCTAACAAATTAAAATATACAACAGATTCATTATCTGTATTATTAGAGATTAATACTAGCGGAGACAAAACAAAGTTCGGCTTTGACCCAAACAACGACCAAGACCTGTTAGAGTGCATGACCCTAGATGAAATAGTTGTAGGAGGACTGATGACTATTGGACCGGTATCACAAGAAAAGGAAAGCACAAGCAACGCCTTTTCATTGCTCCGGAAAATCAAAGAGAGCATTAATAGGCAGGTCGATCAAGAGAAAAAACTAACTGTTTTATCAATGGGGATGAGCAATGATTTCGAATTAGGAATCTTCCAGGGAAGCACAATGGTAAGGCTGGGCACGGCATTGTTTGGGCCCAGAGAAGAATGATCAAAAAAACCACTGAATCATATTATTTATGTGCGGGGCCTAGAGCTTGGGGGCTGGAGGTTGGGGTATCCAAAAAGCTGGCAAGCCATGTTTTTGGTATAATGAATGATAATTTGATTATTTGGCCTAAAAAACTGTCGCCAGACAACTGTAACCCAAAAAACATTCATACTATAAAAACATTGGTACAGAACAGAAATATTGTAATTATGGATCGTATTAAGAGCGAAAAGACAAAAGTGAACATTTGTGGGCACGTGAATAGATCAGGTGAAAACTACTTAATTGGCATGACCCCTTATGACAAATATCCCCAGTTTCCAGACATGACGTATATGTATAAAACATACCCACACAAAGCAGCCAAGATAGTACACACCGTCGGACCAAAACGTTTTAAAGAAGCAGCGCTAAACAGCAAAATAATTTGGAGTGAAGCAGTGGGTCTTGTGGCCCCCGTTTTTCATTATATTGGTTATAATATAAAAGGAATAGGTTTAAATCGCGTTGACCTGGCCAAACAATTTTTACTATGAATTCAGGTAGTTTGAGGGATATTATTTACAAAAGGCTCGTTGATTAAAAGGTGTCTTCAAAAGCACCGGACAGATGAAAAGACACGACCATTATATAGACCCCAATAAATTTTCACTAAATAAAGGTGTCGTTTTGAGTCATGGCCCAACCAACCATATTGCAATCATTATTAACCGAAAAAGCAGGATTATTATGAAGGATGGTCTGCGAATACTAGAACAGGCCAAACGTATTAATGCCGTTTTACCAGCGGTCAAAGTCAGCGTTGAGACTAATGCGCCGGTGTGCAGTAAAACAAACAGATTCTTATCTGACCATCGTATAAACATAACCAACCTGTAAATAATATGGCTTTCAGGTTGCGTACCTTGCCAGCCCAGCGCGATGAACATATATCTGTGGAAGTTAGGAAGCTGGCGCTACCAATAATATTAAGTAACATAAGCCGCTCACTAATGAACGTCGTGGATGTAATGATGGTAGGGCATTTAGGGGCCCAAGCCTTAGCGGCCACAGGTATGGGGTCAATGGTTGTGTGGACGGCAATAAGTTTTGGCATAGGACTGCGGACAGCAACCCAAACTGTTTCATCTCGTCGCTTGGGACAAAAGCGGTATCATGAATGCGGTGTCGCCATGCGCAACGGTCAACTATTAGCCGTGGTGTTTGCTGTTCCTGTATCAATAATTGGGTTTTTCAACGCAGATTTGATTATCAGTCTTGTGTTAAACGAACCAACAATAGTAAACCTGGCCGTAGATTATGTTTCCGTTGCCTTTTTAAGTGTTGTGTTTGCCATACCCTGTTTTGTGTTCCAGGGGTTTTTTTCAGGCGTAGAAAGAACAAAAATCCACATGCAGGTAACTATAACAGCAAACATGATCAACATTTATTTAAATGCTGGTTTAATATATGGATCTGATGGTGTTTTAAAATTCTTCCAAGATCTGGGCATACCATGGATTGGTATATTGTGGACCTGGTTTGATTTTCCCGCACTGGGAGTGCGCGGCGCCGCAATTGCAACCGTTATTGCCTCTGCCTTTATGCTGGGCTGTTATTTTATAATGCTATTCAAAAAAGAAATAAAAACACGTTTTAACATATTTTCAACGCACCTAGACGCGCAAACACTAGTACGACAAATTAAATTGACCCTACCTCAAGGAATTCAGGAAGTAGTAACCATGACGGGGTATGTTGTCTTCTATAAAATTGTTGGTATTATTGGTGTTATAGAGCTGGCGGCTACAGAAATAGTATTTACAATCTTGCAAACATCGTTTATGCCGGCCGCGGGAATTGGTCAAGCTTGCGCCACACTAGTAGGCAAGTATTTGGGTGAAAAACTACCAGATAAGTCCGAAATCAGCATTCACGAAAGCGCGAGATTGAGCCTGCTTGTAATGGGCTCTGTTGGAATTGTTTTTATTGTCTTTCCTGAGCAAATTATTCAATTATTTACAAGTGAAACTGGCGTTAATGAAATGGGGGTTATGGGTTTAAGGCTAGCGGGGTTTGTTCAGTTTATAGATGCGATTGGCATGACGCTTTGGTTTGCGCTGTCAGGCGCTGGAAACACGCTTTTTCCGAGCCTTGTAGAAAGCTTTTTGGTTTGGTGTTTTTTCTTACCAGGCAGTTATTTTTTCGGTGTGGTTTTTGGGTACGGTTTTCTAGCCCCGTGGATATTTTTTGGTTCCTACATTACTCTTTTTGCAGTAGCAATGGTTTGGAAGGTACAAAGAGATGATTGGAAAGAAATTGAAATTTGACAGCCAATCATACATGATATCTTCCTTATTATAACATTAACATAAAGGCATTAATTTATAGGCCATGGCTCCCCCAAGTAGAAAAGATATTGATCCACAAGAAACGCAAGAGTGGATAGAGGCTCTTGAGGACGAGCTTAATAGGCACGGGTACGAACGGACAAGTTATCTATTAGAAAAACTAGTGGATTATGCCTCTAAACGCGGAGCGCGCTTACCGTTTAATGCTAACACCCCCTTTGTAAATACTATTATTCCAATTCAGGAGCCTGAATTTCTAGGAAATAGAGAGATCGAAAGAAAAATAAAATCGATTATTAGATGGAACGCCATGGCCATGGTAGTAAATGCAAACAAGGACACGCCTGGCATAGGTGGACATATATCAACTTATGCATCTGCCGCCAATTTATATGAAATAGGATTCAACCATTTTTTTAAAGGTCCAGACCACCCACAGGGTAGTGATTTAGTTTTTTTTCAAGGACACGCCTCACCCGGCGTGTATGCACGTGCTTTTTTAGAAGGCCGAATAGATGAAGAAAAGCTCCACAACTTTCGCCGTGAGCTTTCGCCAAAGGGAGGCTTGTCCTCATATCCCCATCCTTGGTTGATGCCAGATTTTTGGCAATTTGCCACAGTATCAATGGGCCTGGGTTCATTATTGGCTATTTATCAGGCTAGGTTCATGAATTATTTAATTGACCGCGGCTTGATGGAAGACACGGGTCGCAAAGTATGGGCCTTTCTCGGTGATGGTGAAATGGATGAACCAGAATCGCTATGCGGATTAACACTGGCATCAAGAGAAAAGCTTGATAATCTAATTTTTGTCGTCAACTGCAATTTGCAAAGATTAGATGGTCCGGTGCGGGGAAATAGCAAAGTAATACAAGAGCTGGAGGGTTCTTTTCGTGGCGCCGGCTGGAATGTAATAAAAGTTATTTGGGGTTCAGATTTTGATCAATTACTTGAACATAAAAACGGGGATTTATTCTTACGGCGCGCCGAAGAAGTTGTTGACGGTGATTTACTGAAGTATGTTGTCGAAGGCGGAGGATATCTTCGCGAACACTTTTACGGTAAATATCCAGAGCTATTAGAAATGGTAGCGCACATTAGTGACAAAGATCTTGGTAAAATGCGAATTGGTGGACACGACCCGGTTAAAGTGTTCGCTGCGTATTCAGAGGCTGTTAATACCAAAGGAAAACCTACGGTTATACTAGCCCGAACTATAAAAGGATATGGATTAGGAGAAGCTGGTGAAGGCCGAAATATTACCCATCAACAAAAAAAACTCAACGACGATGAACTATTACAATTTCGCGATCGTTTTGATATACCGTTGTCAAATGCTGAAGCATTCACAACTCCATTTTATAAACCAGACGATAAAAGCGATGAAATAAAATATATGAAAAACCAGCGCAAGAAGTTGGGCGGATTTTTACCGTATCGTTGTAGACAGGGTCCCACTATAAAAATCCCGGATATATCCTTATTTCAGGAGCTGTTGGATGGCTCAGGCGATCGGGAAATCTCAACTACAATGGCTTACGTTCGAATGCTCACAATTCTAACAAAAGATAAGACTATTGGAAAAAATATTGTTCCTATAATACCAGATGAGGCACGAACGTTTGGTATGGATCCTTTATTCAGACAGCTCGGTATTTATGCCCACGGAGGTCAATTGTATGACCCCGTTGATTCCAAACAATTTCTTTATTATAAGGAGGCCACCGATGGGCAAATTTTGGAGGAGGGTATAAACGAAGCAGGTGCAATATCATCTTTTGTGGCGGCGGGCACAAGTTACAGTATGCACGGTATTAACATGATACCATTTTATATTTATTATTCTATGTTTGGTTTTCAACGCGTTTGGGATTTTATTTGGGCGGCAGGCGATATGCGCACCAGAGGTTTTTTGGTGGGTGGTACCGCAGGTAGAACAACACTAAATGGTGAGGGCTTACAACATCAGGACGGGCATAGTCATTTAGCTGCCGCAGTCACTCCCAACATTAAAGCATATGATTTAGCATATAGCTATGAAATTGCTACAGTTGTGCATCATGGCCTTAAAGATATGTTTGAAAAAGGAAATGATGTCATATATTATTTAACTGTAGAAAACGAGAATTACATACACCCGCCTATGCCAGATGATGTAGGTGAAGATATTATCAAGGGTCTATATAAAATTAAAGCAACTAAAAACCCAACCATACGATTACTTGGTAGTGGTCCATTAATGGGTGAAACACTTGCAGCTGCAGACCTATTGAAGAGAGATTGGAACATAGATCCTGGTATCTGGAATGTTACCAGTTTTAGTGAGTTGCGTAGAAATGCAGAAGAAACAGAGCGCTGGAATTTAATACACCCAGAAAGCAAACAACGGCAGTCACATTTGGAGAAATGTTTAAGCAAACATAGAGTACCAACCGTAGCAGTTTCGGACTACGTTAAAATGCTTTCTGAACAGATTGGCCCATATGTTCCCGGCCCATATTATGCATTGGGCACTGATGGGTTCGGGCGTAGCGATACTAGAGAAAATCTTCGTCACTTTTTCGAGATAGATAGATATTATATCACTCTTGCAGCAATAAGAGCCTTGGCAATAGAGGGCAAGGTGGATATATCAAAAGCGGAAAAAGCGATAGAAAAATATAATATAGATCCAGAAAAACCAAGTCCCATTACAGTATAACAAATGAGCACAATTAAAGACATTTTATTACCACACCTTGGGGAGGGAATTGAAACCGCTGTGGTCAGCGAAATATCTGTTTCGCTGGGCGACGTAATTAAACCAGAAGATACAATTTTGGTTCTTGAATCTGACAAAGCAACCATGGAGATACCCGCGGAGGTCAGCGGGGTAGTTAAAGATGTTTCAACCGAACCTGGAGCAGAGGTAAAAAGCGGAGATTTGTTGATAAAAGTGGAGCTGTCTAGTGATGAAGAGACGCAGGTAAAGGCTGATCCTAAAACTAAAGAGGGTACGGTCCTAGATGAAAAACCCGCGAAAATTAGACATCAAGAAATCATTCTTACCCCAATCAAAGAAGACATAAAGAAAGAGGGTGTTTATGCCAGCCCAGGCGTAAGACGCCTGTCACGTGAATTAGGCATTAACCTACAGTTTATAAATGGTTCAGGACATAAAGGACGTATTACAAAGGAAGACCTTCATGGTTATATAAAATTCCAAATGTCAACTTCGGGGGGCAGAATAGAACCAATTGCAGGAGAAATAGATTTTTCAATATGGGGTACAGTAGAAGTTCAAAAACTTACAAAAATTAAGCGCATTACCGGACAGCGGCTGCGGCAGGCTTGGCAATCAATACCTCACGTTACGCAATTTGATGAAGCGGATATCACTTCGTTGGAAGTCTTACGAAAAAAGCTTAAAGAAGAACATAAGAAAAACGGAATAAAAATCACTATGCTGCCGTTTTTAATGAAAGCCACCGTTTCTGCGTTAAAAGCATTTCCTTTATTTAATAGTTCATTAGATCATACTGGCGAAAACATTGTTATTAAAAAATATTTTCATATTGGTGTGGCTGTGGACACACCGGCCGGTCTATTGGTTCCTGTTATTAGAGACGTAGACCAGAAAAGTATTGTAGATATTTCTAAGGAGTTAATGGATGTAAGTGATCGCGCTAGAAATAAAAAACTTAAACCAGACGAAATGAAGGGTGGTACGTTTACAATTTCAAATCTTGGTGGAATAGGCGGTACTTTTTTTACACCAATCATCAACTCTCCAGAAGTAGCAATATTGGGCGTTTCTAGGAGCGATTATAAACAAATTAAAAATGGAAATAAATTTGAATCAAGACTAATTCTCCCGCTCTCCCTTTCATATGATCACCGGGTCATTGACGGTGTCGCTGGGGCTGCATTTATGTCTGAGCTTAGTACAGTTTTAGGCAACCTATCAAGCTTCAATAATTGATATAGGCGACATGCCAAAAAAAAAATACGAAGAAATTGTTGTTATTGGTGCTGGCCCTGGCGGTTATACGGCAGCTTTCAGAGCAGCAGATCTGGGCAAAAATGTTACTTTGGTTGATAAAGATCCAGTCCTAGGGGGCGTTTGTCTAAACCGGGGCTGTATTCCATCAAAAGCACTACTACATATTGCTAAAGTGATATCAGAAGTAGATCGTCTCTCAAAGATGGGTATCCGCTTTGGGAAACCTGAAATAGATATCAACCAAGTCCGTGACCATAAAGATAAGATCATAGCCCGCCTAAATAAAAGTATTGCGCAAATGGCAAAAGCAAGAAACGTAAATACAATTAAAGGTACGGCTTCATTTTTATCAAATTCAGAACTATCTATCAAAACCGAAAATGGCACCGAAAAAATTATTTTTGATAACTGTGTTATCGCTGCTGGGTCCAGAGCACTTATGCTTCCTGGCACCCCCAAAAACAATCCGAATATTTTAACTTCAAAAACAGCGCTTGAATTGAAAAACATTCCAGACACACTGCTTGTAATAGGCGGCGGTATCATTGGTCTCGAACTAGGACAGGTTTATGCAGTGCTTGGGTCCAATGTTACTGTGGTTGAGTTTCTGCCAACGCTTATTCCCGGCGTTGATAAGGATATTGTAAAACCATTATACCAAAAACTATCGAAACAATTCGATGATATTATTTTGTCCTCTAAAGTAATTAACATTACTGATAATGATAACGACACATTGCTTGTAACTATCGAAAATAAGGATGAGACCCTATGCAAGGAATTTGATAAGGTTCTAGTGGCCGTGGGTAGAAAACCAAACACAGATTTACTGAAAATAGAAAACACCGACATTGTTGTTGATGAGAACGGCTTTATCCCTGTTAATGAATACCAGCGTACAACTGTGGAAAATATTTATGCCATAGGTGATATCACAGGTAATCCAATGCTTGCTCACAAAGCCACTCATGAGGGGAAGGTGGCCGTAGAGGTGGCCGCAGGTCAACCAGCGGTTTTCGACGTTCAAGCAATTCCAAGCGTTGTATATACAGATCCAGAGATTGCTTGGGCAGGATTAACAGAAATCGAGGCTCAAGAAAAGGGCGTGGCATATAAAAAAGGAGAATTTCCCTGGGCTGCGAGTGGCCGCGCGATCGTTATTGGAGCAAGCCAAGGTAAAACAAAAATATTGTTTGAACCGAATAGTAATAAAATTCTAGGCGTCGGAATAGTCGGTAGTGGCGCAGGCGATCTGATATCTGAAGCGGTTCTAGCATTAGAAATGGGTGCTGATGCAGAGGATCTTTGTTTAACAATCCATCCGCACCCCACACTAAGCGAAACAGTAGGATTGGCCGCAGAGGTATTTACAGGGACAATTACAGATCTCTACCTACAGAAAAAGTGAAGAAGTAATGTCATCATTAAAACATATTATTAAACGTTTATTTTTCACTATGTATTGTATTGCGACGTTTGTTTTAATACCATTATCGGCCCAGGAAACAAATGACACCACCGCAGTTAAAGCAGATTCCACAGATATAAAAAAAACACTTTCAGAACTAATAAAGTCTTCACGTAAGATAGAAGGATTATTCACCTTTTTTCAAGACACGGTTAATGGGTCTGTGCAAATGCTGATAGAGAAAAACCAACTCAACAAGGAATACATACATTTTGTTCATACACTGGACGGTGTTGTAGACGTCGGACATTTTCGAGGTGCATACAAGACGAGTAAAATTTTTGAGATCAGAAAATATTTCAACCGCCTGGAATTTTTAACTATAAATACAGCTTATTATTTCGATCCTGAAAATCCATTAAGACGCGCTGAATCTGCTAATATAAATGCCGCCGTTTTAGTTGCCCTGGTAATTGTAGCAACCGATGATGAAACAGGAGCGATGCTCATTAAAGTTGATGACATGTTTCTTTCTGAGAGCCTATATCAGATCAAACCGGCACCCAAGCCAGAAGCAAAACCAGGCACCCGCTTTGCCTTGGGATCATTAAATAAGAAGAAATGTCAATATATAGCGCTTAATAATTACCCGCTTAATTCTGACGTTGTAATAAAATATGTATATGATAACCCCACGCCGACGAACCGCGGTGGGCCAGGAATCACGGATCCACGAGCAGTTCATGTGGTGATTCAACACAGTTTTATTGCAGTGCCGGAGAACGATTATACTCCTCGCTACGACGATCCTAGAGTAGGATATTTCATGACGCAAGTCACTGATTTGACATCTACAAGCAACACCCCCTATCGCGACCTTATCCACCGCTGGAATTTGATCAAGAAAGAACCATCTGCACCTATATCTGAGCCAGTGGAACCAATTGTATTTTGGATAGAAAACACAACACCAACGGAGTTTCGTCCAGCAGTAAAAGAGGGTGTTTTACGTTGGAACAGAGCATTTCGTTCCGCAGGATTTAAAAACGCTGTTCAGGTGAAAATTCAATCCGATGTTGCAGAATGGAACGCAGGGGATATTCGCTATAATGTGTTGCGTTGGACCTCATCCCCGAGACCACCATTTGGAGGCTATGGTCCTAGTTTTGTAAACCCGCGATCCGGTCAGATACTGGGAGCAGACATCATGCTGGAATTTGTTTATTTCACAAACCGTGTGAAGTATGATAAGCTATATGATGATGTATATGAAAAACAAGATTGGACAGAAAATTGTTTCGCAGGAGAGTATTTATACCAAGCCAATCAATTTGGATTTATATCAGCAACAATTTCTGGTTATAGTAAAGAAGTAAAAAAACGAATCGTTAATGAATCCCTGATCAGGTTAGTATTGCACGAAGTTGGCCACACCCTGGGCCTGAATCATAATTTTAAATCTAGCTACCTACATAATAATGAAATTGTACACAAAAAGGGCATTACGGAGGAAATGGGATTGACTAGTTCCGTAATGGAATATCCTGGAATTAATATTGCTCCCCCGGAAATTGAACAAGGAGAGTATTACACAACAACACCCGGCCCATATGATGTCTGGGCAATTGAATTTGGATATTCCACAGCGCTAGAAAGCGACGATCTAGAAGAAAGCAGGCTTAACGCAATTTTATCTCGTTCCACCTCCCCAAGCCTTGCGTTTGGAAACGATGCAGATGATATGCGCGCACCAGGCAAAGGAATTGATCCACAGGCCATGATTTATGATATGTCCAGCGACCCCATATCATATGCAAGCGACAGAGTTAAATTATCTAAATATTTATTGGATGACCTTGTTGTAAAATATTCTGATAGAGGAAATTCTTACCAGGCGCTTAGGGATGCATTTGCTATTTTATTAAAAGAACATGGTAACGCTTGCGGGGTTATATCTCGCCATATTGGGGGCGTATATGTAGACCGTGCATATGTTGGACAACGTGATTCGAACACACCATTTAGGGCGGTACCATATAATGAACAAAAAAGAGCAATGAATGCCCTAGATGCTTACCTTTTTTCCCCAATGGCTTTTGATTTTTCGGAATCAATTCTCAAGCGTTTACAGTCTCAACGCAGGGGATTTAACCACGCATCTAAAACCGAGGACCCAAAGATTCACGACCAAGTGATAGGAATACAAAAAAATATTTTGAATCAATTATTGCACCAGAATGTTTTAAAACGCATTACTGACAGTGGTCTTTATGGAAATAAATATAGCTTAGACGAATTTATGTCTGATCTTACTGTAGCTATATACAAAGATGATATGCGCGGCGAAGTAAACACGTTTCGACAAAACTTACAGACCGAATATACCCAACGATTGATTAATGTTATTAAGCCAGAACAAACCAGTGTTTATGGACACCACGCGCAGGCAGTCGCCTTTAAAAACCTGAATGATATTAGGAGCTATGTAAGAAAACAAACCGGAGTTTCATCAACAACGAAAACCCATAGAACGTATATAGACTATTTAGTACAAAAAGTTCTTGATAGCGATTAAAATGTTTTCCAAGTAACAAGTGGATGTTATTCTTATAGCCGCTATAACCGCTGATGGCTATATTGCCAGACACAGTAGTGAAGTGGTAGACTGGTCACTTGACTTACATTTGTTTAGAAAACAAACAATGGGTTATCCAGTGATAATGGGCTCTCAAACAAAGAAAACATTAGCAATGGATCTTGATGGTCGCGAAACTATTGTTGTACATCGGCACAATGATCCAGAAGAGATTCTCGGAAATTTATTTACTGATAAATGTTTTATTATTGGTGGCGGTAGAACATATACGCGGTTTGCTTCATACCTGACTCATTTATATCTTACAATCCACCCTCTTGTTTTTGGTGGAGGTGTTACCCTATTTCCCGATCTTAATGAGGAACTGGATCTTATTTTTATGCAAATGATATCCGTGGAAGGGAGAAAAGGGTTATACCAGTTTCAGTATAAAATTAATCGCCCAAACTAGTAGCAATATATTCTTTGACGTGTCTTTCTAGAATATCAAGCGGCACCGCACCGCTGCCAAGTACAGTATCGTGGAATTCTCGGATATCAAATTTTTCACCTAATTCTTCTTCTGCTAATGAACGCAACTCAAGAATACGCAACTCTCCTATTTTATATGCCAGCGCTTGACCGGGCCAAGCAATATAGCGATCAATCTCCACAACAATATCATTTTCAGTTTTCGCTGTATTATCGGCCATGAATTCAATTGCCCTTTCCCTGCTCCAGCCAAACGCATGCATACCTGTATCAACTACTAACCGGCAAGCGCGCCACATTTCATAAGTAAGTTGTCCAAATTTAGAATAAGGGTCTTTATAAAAACCCATTTCTTCGCCTAGTTTTTCAGCATATAATCCCCAACCTTCGCTGAAAGCAGTAAAGCCGCTGTGTTTGCGAAATTCAGGTACATCTTCAAGTTCCTGGGATATTGATATTTGTAAATGATGACCAGGTACCGCCTCATGCAAGGACAGCGCCTCCATTTCATATTTCGGACGAGTGTCCAGCTTATATGTGTTGGCCCAGAAAAACCCAGGCCGGCCAGCTTTGAGTGACCCACTATAGTAATATGCAGTAGGAGATGCTGGTGCCTGAAAGTCGGGTATTGGTTTGACGCCATAGGAAAGACGCGGCAGCGTTCCAAAAAGCTTGGTTAATTCAGGATCGGCCTTTTTACAAATAGTCCTGTAGCCATCTAAGAGATCTTCTGTGCTGTCGTAGTAGAAATCAGGATTTGTTCTTAGGTGGGTAATAAACTTTTTAAATGAACCCGTAAACCCAGACTCTTTAATTACTTTTTCCATTTCTGTGCGGATGCGAGCAACCTCACTTAGGCCAATAGAATGTATTTCAGATGGTGTTTTATTGGTTGTTGTATAATTCTTAACCTTAAAGGCATAAAATTCATCGCCATTAGGGAGACTGCTTGCGCTAATATTTTCACGTGCCCCAGGTAAATACTTTTCAGTGAAGAACTCAAAAAGCTTCTTATAAGAGGTAAAAACTTGATCTTTAACAATTGACCTTGCCCGTTCTTGATAATTGGTACGAATGGAATCAGGTAAGTTGCCAATGTCCTTTTCAAATGGTTCATAAAAAGGGCTGTTCTCTATATCGATCTGATATTGTACCAATATTTGATCTGGTACTTTATGCAGCACGATTTTTGGCTGCACAATATTTTCTTTAAGGCCCTCCTGCATTAAAGCAATGATTTGATCCGAATATTCTGGAAACAATAATAGGCGCGCAAGGTAGTTATTAAAATCCTCTTGGTTTCTAAATGGGGTTATATCCACTAAGTTGGGAAAATTGATCTGTACACCACCCATCTGGTCAATAGGCATGAGATAGTCTTTGAACGGGTGCGCTTCAATGTTTCTTGTAGTCCTTTTGTGGAAAAGATCATAGTTTAGTTTATCGTCAGGATCAAGCTGATCTCGGTTAATATTTTCTAATCTCCCAAGAATTATTTTGTTTTTGTGGTGGCGTCTTTGGACCGCCGCCAAACTCATATCTGCCAAGCGATCATTATATCGATAATCACCTAAATAGGTTGCTCTTGTTGGAAATTCCTGTAAACCCCACTCCCACACATCGTTAAATAAATTGTGAAGTTTTTCTGATTCTGTTTCTTGTTTAATCGAACAACTATTGAAAACAAAAAATACAGTAACAATCGTTAGTGAATATATATGCTTCAAACGTACCGGCAGGTATTTATTATTTTTTGACCCGCTTCTCTTTTACAATAGCAGATTTGATCTTGCCCCGCAGTACTTTGTTATCTAAGGTATTTATTTCGTCCATATTACCCTTAACCCCGGCCTTAACCAGCCTCACGATAAGCTGTTCTACATTCTCCTGCTCTCCGGGGCTTATTTCTGTTGGCGATGCCGGTTCGGCTGAAGCTTCTGGCATAGGCGGCCGCTCTAATGCACCACGTTTAATTTTTACCAACATTGCTTTAGTTTTGCCGCGTATAACTCTATCTGGGACGGCATTCAGCGGCTCTTCATTGCCATCTAAAGCTAAGTTTACGAGATAAGCTATCTGTTCTTCTTGGTTGCTAAACACTGGTTCACCTTCGGACTGTTGTTTTGAGGAAACTACAGCAGGGGCTTCAGATAGTGCTTTTTGCAGGTGTTCTGGTAGCGCGCCACCCTTACGTTTTGTCTGTACTAATGTTGCTTTGGCCAGGCCACGAGTTGGTTTATCCGGGATAGCATTTATTAGGTCCATGTTGCCATCCAAGCCAGCCTGCACCGCTTGAGCGATAGTAGCCTCCCTGCTTAAAGTTGGAGCCTGCACATCAGCACCGTTTTCATCCTGTTTTTCTTCTGTGGCTAGTTCATCAGGTATGAAGTAACCGAGATTTTCCAGTATTTTAGATTTTGTATTGGAAAAACCCCATAAGGATAAAAACGAGAATAACCCCTTGCTTATTCTCCGACATGTTACAGCCGTTCCATAAGGCTGTGGTTCCAAAGCGAAAGTAACATATTCTCTAAAGAAGGGATTGTATTTTAAATCGAATGATATTTCTTTGTTTTCATCAACAACTACAACTCTACTATGATAGAATGGCGACCAGCTGTTGGGGCGTAACAATAATCTGGCGCCTGGTACCAGCGAAAATTGGTCAAACGAAAATTGATGGACATAGCGTTGGGTATTTACATCTGGTAAAAGACGGGTAATTTGTGGAAACCACGATGCATAGCCATCCAAGGCCGTGAGGGGTTTCCATACAGCTGCTGGTGTTGATAAATATTCGTGACTGATGATTGATTCAGCATAGAACGGTCTATAAAATGATCTGATATTGCTCTGCGTTTCATGACTACTACTAGTATCCCATACAAATAGGATTAAAACAATCAGTACAGCAATTGTTGCTATAGTTAATAACATTTTAGTTTATTTTGATAGGCAGGATTTTACGGTTTATACCTGAATATTGGAACAACCACACTCTGCTTATCGTAAATTATTTTCTTAATAATCTTGTCTCCATCTGGAAACTAACCTAAAATAGATCAATACAATAATTTTCTAATTTAAAGTACAGCGTGTCTGGTTCTAAAAAGAAGATTTTAGGTAGGTATTTTGTTAGTGTTCTTGTCCTTGCTATTATTGCGCTAAGGATTTACCTGCATCACCCCATTCCCCAGTACAGCGGTGAAAAAACCCTACCCGGTCTTTCAACACCCGTTCATATATATACTGACCCCTATGGCGTGCCGCATGTTTTTGCTGAAAATGAATCAGATTTGTTTTTTGCAGCCGGATATATATCTGCTCGCGATCGTCTTTTTCAAATGTCTTTAGTTGCTTCGGCAAGCCGGGGTAATCTTGGAAAACTTTTTGGTGATAAATTTATTAAAGAGGATGTCTATTTGCGAACATGGGGTATCCCAAAAATCGCGGGACATATAGCTGAACAAATTGACGACGATATTATGGAAATCCTGGAAAGACTTTGTGCTGGGATTAATGCCAGGATCGATGAGTTAGATGGAAAGTACCCGGTTGAATTTAAATTATTAAGATCCGCACCCGTTCGCTGGAAACCAACGGACGTGATTGCCTATGGTAAATTAATGGCCCACGATTTACAGCAATCCTGGAAACCTGAAATACTATTCGGTGCTCTGGTACAATATTTCGGCCTCGAGAAACTTAATGAGCTGTTCCCGCTATACGAACCCTTTCGCCCCACCATAACTGAAGCTATAAACTATCCCCATGCGGATTTATTATTTTCTACACTTTGGGACCTGGAATACAATATACGTGATCTTACAGGTACAAACGGAACCAGCATTGGTTCCAATAGCTGGGTAATTTCAGGTACTCGCTCAGAAACAGGAAAACCAATACTTGCCAACGATCCCCACTTAAAATTTACCCAGCCCGCCAAATGGTATGAAATGCATTTAAAAGGCGGACGTTTCGATGTCAGTGGCGCCTTTTTAGCCGGATTTCCCCTACCGGTTCTTGGACAGAACGCAGCTATGACTTGGGGTTTTACTAATATTATGGCAGACGATATCGATTTTTTTATCGAGAAAATTCATCCAAATGATCCAAACAAGTATCGCCATGGGGACAACTGGTTAGATATGGTTGTCAGAGAGGAAGTGATTCCACGTAAGAACGGTGGCGACACAACCATAGTGATTCGGGAAACACACCATGGACCTGTCATTAGCGACGTTCACCCACTACTAAAAAACGAACGAAAAGTTGTTTCGATGGCTTGGACCGGAAACCAAATCACAGAAGAGATCAGCACTTTAATAAAAATTGGATTAGTAAATGACTGGGACGGTTTCACTGAAGTTGTAAAAAAATTCTCAGTACCGGGTCAAAACATTATTTTTGCTGATACCGCAGGTAATATAGGCTGGCGTGCAGCAGCGCTAATTCCAATTCGCAAGGACGGTGGCAGTTTATTGCCCCGGCCCGGATGGGATCCATCCTATGATTGGCAAGGATTTATACCGTTTGAAGAAATGCCGTTTCTATACAATCCTGATAAGGGGTACATCGCCACAGCAAACAATAAGATAGTAGATGATGATTATCCATATTATATATCAAATCAATGGGCCGAACCAAGCAGAATAGAACGGATTGAAGAATGGTTGAACTCCAAAGAAAAATTAACTGTGGAAGACATGAAAATACTGCAGAACGATTGGCTTTCTCCCTTTGCTAGAGAAGTGGTGCCAAACATTATACAATGGCTACCGCAGGACCTTAATGGGAACGAAAAAACAGCCCTAAATATTTTGAATGAATGGGATTATATCGAAGATAAAGAATCGGCAGCTGCTCTTATTTTTCACACAGTTTTAGATGAATTATTACACAATATTTATGAAGATGAGCTGGCAATGATCGATGATAAAGCTTTTGACGCCTTAGTACATTTTTCCATGTTACCTTACCGCAATATTCATTGGGTACTTGCAGAAGGCCAGTCAAGCTGGATCGACGATGTCACGACACCGGGCTATATTGAAACACGTACTGATATTGTCACTAAATCATTTAGCAATGCTGTCAAACGTATTGAGCGAGAAGTGGGCATCAACCCCGCTGTCTGGTCTTGGGGAGCGGTTCATACCTTAACGCATCCTCACCCGCTTGGGAAAATAAATATTTTTGATAAATTGTTTGGTTTTAACGTTGGTTCATTCAAGGCAGGAGGATCCTCAATGACCGTTAATAAAGGTGAATATGAGGTTTTACAGGCTTTCGATCAAAGTGTTGGCGCAAGTTTTAGGCGAATTGTTGATCTAAAGAACATGAATAACACACAGTTTGTTATCCCCACTGGACAATCGGGACAGCCAAACAGTCCCCATTATGATGATCAAGCAGCACTTTACAATGCGGGGAAATATAGAACCACCTGGTTTGATGAAGATTTCATTCGCAATAATAAACAATTCCACCATCTGGTGTTATTACCCAATTAATGATTCTATTTTTACTTGTATTTTTTCTGTTTATTGGTATTGTGTTAAACCATCTATATTTGTGGAAACCGCGCGACATGTCCTTATTTTACAATGGAAATAGACCGTTGTGGTTTGCCCATCGCGGCGCTTCAAGCACCGCCCCCGAAAACACCATATCAGCATTCACCCAAGCCGTGAAGAACGGCATGCCGGCGCTTGAGATTGACGTGGTTCGTACATCTGATGGTGTATTATTGTGCTCCCATAATTTTGATTTAGAGTGGAAAACAGATTCTAATGGTTATATTGATGAAATGTCTTACAATGAAATAAAAGATGCTAACACCGCTCTAAATTGGAATTCTAAAAAAGAAGGGCTGCCAAGATTAGAGAATGTGCTTAAGATAGTACCAAAACATGTAAGATTAAATATTGAAATTAAATCTCGATCATTTGATGATATATCGGCGGTCCGCGATGTAGTCGAATTGATCAAAGGGGAAGATTTCATAAACAGAACAATAATATCAAGTTTTAATCCCCTTGTTATTTGGTATGTAAAATGGATAAACCCGCACGTACGGACCGGTTTTTTATATAATAATCTGGATTATTTTTTCATGATCAACGTTGCTCATCCTGACTGCTTGCACATCACAGCTGAACTTGTTTCAGAAAATCTAGTCAAATTTGCTAAACAGCGGGGTTTTGCCTTAAACATCTGGACAGTGAATACCAAGCCAGCCATAGATTGGCTGATAGATTTAAAAGTTGATGGTATTATTACTGACCGGACAGAACTTTTACCAACGTAGAAATATTATGGATAAAATAATTAATTGGGGCATTTTAGGGTGTGGCAATATTGCCAATAAGTTTGCAACCGACTTACAAACGGTTTCAGGATCGGTGTTGCGTGCTGTAGCAGCTCAGGACCTCGATCGTGCTCAGAATTTTGCCAAAAAACATACTGTAGAAAGAGCATATAGTAACTACACTACTTTGGTTAATAACCCAGATCTGGACGTTATTTACGTGGCCACAACACATAATTTTCATTACGAGCATGCTGCACTTTGCTTAGCCGCCAACAAAGCTGTTTTGTGTGAAAAACCCATATGTGTTAATGCTCAAGAAGCACGAAAACTGGTAGAGCTCTCCAGAGAAAAGGACATATTTCTGATGGAAGCGATGTGGACCCGTTTTTTGCCTGCGGTCATTCGTTTGAAAAAAGACCTGGATAGTGGTATCATAGGAACCCCACAGTTGGTTCAGGCAGATTTTGGTATAACAAAACCGCAAGAAGCTGGTTCAAGATTTTATGAAAATAAACTCGCTGCCGGTGCGCTGCTAGACCTGGGTATTTATACCATAAATTTTGCAAATATTGTATTTGGATCCCACCCGGAAAGAATTAGTGGTTATGCCCAATTTACAAATCAAGGAGTGGATCAACTTTCGACCTATAATCTTTTATATTCGGAGGGCCGGCAAGCCCTGTTGAGCGCGGCAGTTGCACTGCCCACACCGCATCAGGCAAGAATATATGGGGACAAGGGTAGAATTGTGATAGATGACTTTTATCATCCACAGCAATATCAGATTATCCTGAACGGCAAAAAACCACAACAGGTAGACGAAATTTTTGATGGTTTCGGTTATCTGTATGAGGCTAGGGAAGTTCAGCAGTGTTTGCTTGGTGGAAAAACTGAAAGCATGATATGTTCACTTGATGAAACAGTAGCAATTATGCAGGTTATGGATGATTTACGGAAACAGTGGGGTCTCAGGTATCCAAATGAAAATTAAATAATGATTCGTAAAGTATTATTAGCACTATTTTTCGTAACTATGAATGCGCAGGAAAATAAGGTAATCAGTAAGCTCGAAACGATTGATATAAAATCTCGATCTAGAAAAATTGTCTACAAAGGAGCAGAACATTTTGAAGCACCAAATTGGAGTTTGGACGGTAAATATTTTATCTTTAATCAGAAAGGCAGCCTGTATAAGCTGCCTTTGAAGTCATCAGCACCACAGTTAATTGATACTGATTTCGCTGATCGATGTAATAACGATCATGGAATTTCACCCCAGGGAGATAAATTGGTGATAAGCCATTCCAATAATATGTCTGGAAAATCCCTAATTTATACATTACCGATTAATGGTGGTACACCTAGACTTATTACAGAAAAGGGACCTTCTTACTGGCACGGTTGGTCCCCAGACGGTAAAACGCTTGCCTATTGTGCCGCAAGAAATAATAATTATGACGTATATACTATTTCCATTAAAGGAGGTAAAGAAAAACGCCTGACCAATACACCCGGTCTTGATGATGGCCCAGATTATTCACCTGATGGCAATTATATTTATTTTAACTCGGTCCGGACCGGGACAATGAAGATCTGGCGTATGGACGCCAATGGGTCCAATCAGCAGCAAATTACGTTTGACAAATATAACGATTGGTTTCCTCACCCGTCACCGGATGGAAAATGGGTTGTATTTTTAAGTTATATTGATGAAGTGGACCCAGGTGCGCACCCGCCATTTAAACAAGTTATGCTGCGGATGATGAATACAGACGGAGGAGAACTGCTCGTGCTAACGGAATTATTTGGCGGTCAAGGCACTATTAATGTACCATCCTGGTCGCCAGACAGTCAACGCATAGCGTTTGTCAGCTATGAATTAATAGAATGATTTTTCACATACAATTTAGTGCTTGAAGCATCGTCTGCCTGTAAATACCATTATGATGTCATGCTCATCGCAGGCAGTAATCACTTCTTGATCACGAATAGATCCACCCGGTTGAATTACGGCCCTGATGCCGGTATTGGCAATTTTATCGATGCTATCGCGGAACGGGAAAAACGCATCAGAACATAGAATACTATTATCTAGTCTTTTACCAGATTTTTTCAAAGCAATATTTACTGCATCCACGCGACTTGCCTGTCCAGCGCCTATACCAATAGTTTCGTTATCCTTCGCCAATAATATTGCGTTTGACTTCACGTGTTTTAATACCTTCCAGCCAAAAAGCATCGTTTTCATTTCACTGTCTGAAGGAAAAGCTTTGGTTACAGTTCTTAATTCATCTATGGTCAATACACTGGTGTCTATATCTTGCACAAGAACACCACCATCTATATTGCGAACTTCCAATTTATTTTCCCGCGCAGTGACCTCACCCACCTCCAAAACCCGTAAATTTTTCTTTTTTAATAGAATAGATAAAGCTTTGTCTTCAAATGAAGGCGCTAAAACAATTTCAATAAACACACTACTTATAGCTTCCGCCACAGCAACAGTACAGGTCCTGTTTAAAGCAATAATACCACCGAAGGCAGAAAGACTATCGGTGTTGAAAGCCCGGGTATAAACATCAGTCAATTCGTCACCAATCGCCACGCCGCAAGGGTTGGCATGCTTTACAATAACACAGGCTGTTTGGTCAAATTCCTTGAGACAGCTCAAGGCTGCATCTGCGTCCATGATATTATTGTATGAAAGCTGCTTACCCTGGTGAATTTTTGCGTTCAGGATATTTTTTGAACGGTCGGTAGGATCCTGATAGGCCGCTGCTGATTGGTGGGGGTTTTCGCCATAACGCATTGCAGAGTGCTTGTTGTAGGTTAAAGAAAGGTCATCCGATAATTTCTCATCTTTCAAGTAATTATGAATAATAGTATCATATTGTGCAGTATGTCCAAATGCCTTCACAGATAACTTTTTACGTGTTTCAAAACTGATTTCCACAAACTCACTTAGCTCATCGATTATATTTTGGTAGTCATATGGATCGACGATTACAGTGACCCAACCCGCGTTTTTAGCGGCACTACGAATCATTGTTGGCCCGCCAATATCCACACTGTCCATCACCGTCATCAAATCACAGTCAGCCCGAGCGATCATCATAGAAAACGGATAAAGATTGCATACTACAAGATCAATCCACCCGATGTTGTTGGCCTCTGCGTCATCTGCGTGTTTATCCCGAAGACCTAGAATGCCCCCTCCAACCAGCGGGTTAATTGTTTTTACTCTTCCATCCATTATTTCTGGGAATCCAGTATAGGTACTTATACCTGTTACTTGTAAACCAGCATCACCCAATGTTTTTGCTGTGCCACCGGTTGATATAATTTCAACACCATGCTGATTTAGCGATTCAGCCAGATCCACGATTCCTGTTTTATCAAAAACAGATAACAAGGCCCGTTGGATCTTTACTTTTTGTTTATTCAAATGGATCGGACGACCTGTTGTTTCAATTTAGTATTTATTACAATGAATGAGACAATATTCACGGTAGGTTAGGTTTGTCAATTCTGAATTTCATGAAATCCAAAAACCCAACGTCTTCTTCCGAATACTCTGTGTTGGCGAATGTAAAATAAAGATCATGTATTCCTTCAGACTTTATTAATGGTATTGTCACGATTTGATATCCTGATAAAAACTCTGATTCAGGGACAGTGATACTTGTTTGCCCGATCATATTACTATTAATACTATCTAATTGTATAATCATATTGCCACCAAAATGCATGCCAAATCCAGCACCCAAACCACATTCTAATGATGTAATCCCAGTGAAATCAATCGCATCAAATTTGATGTAAGAATTATTTTTCATACCCAATACAAATTTTACATTACCAGAAAGCCCCATCGTCTCAAGATATTTATTTGGTACTAGAAAAGTGTTTATTTTAGAACTGGCCTCCGAAAAATTTTCAAACTCCATTATTGGTGGTGATAATATTATTAAAGATTCAGTCCTTGCCGGGGGCAAACCGTTTGCACCCCTATCCGTATAACTGGCTATTAGGATATATTTTCCAGGATTGTTGTCTCCGGCATGGTCTACAGGAGTATAACCGCCTTTTACCGGGTAGCGTTTCGCGACGGGCGGATCCCCCAGAGAAAGAATATATTTTACCATTTCTCCTGCTTCATCCAAATTATATTGGGGATGGGCCGCCATACTTGTTTTTCCCCACACTCCGCCACTGCCATTAATGATCCTTTTCGCTAATAGTTCTACAGCATTTTCTTGTTCTTTATAGCGTGCGGCAATATCAAAATATTTAGGTCCGGCAGAATTTTTTTTAATCGAGTGACATTTACGGCAATCTGCATCCTTTATTAGATCTAGGCCGGTAAAGTATTGTAGTTTATGCTGAATATTTTTGTGGTTCGTTTGTATCTGGGTCAAGTCAAAACCTTCTGACAAGTAATCAATAGTTACAACAATATCGCGATCCTTTATTTTATCATCTTCAGCATCACTAACAACTACAGAATATTGAAATGGCGTGTCGTTCCAGTAAAAAGAACTATTCCCAACAATATTCCATTCCACAATAGGGTTTTCGTTGCCAACAAGAATTTCCTTTTTGGCAACACCAATATTTCCGTGATCATCTTTTACTGTCAGCGAAATGTTGTAAATACCGGGTTCATTAAATACATACTGAGGATTAATATTATGTGATTGGACACTGTCATTTGTAAACGACCAGTTATATACCAAATTATCTTTATCTAAATCTATTGATCCAGCAGCTGAAAATTGTACAGCGTGCGGCACCCCACCCACAGTTTTGTCAGCGTATATGTTGGCCCGGGGCGCCCGATTACCAGACTCATAATGAATACGGAGCAAGCGAGCGTCCCTATTCTTGGTATACCACGTGGTTCCATATTCCAATACATATAACGCACCATCTTTCCACATGATCATATCGATGGGATTATGAAATTTTTCACCAGGCAGAAAGGGCTCTAATGTTAAAAAATCACCAGTAGCATTCATTTTCACAGCCATGATCCAGCCACGCATCCAATCATAAATGAATAGTTTTTTGTCATAATATTTCGGAAAGTTGTTTCTAGTGTTTTTATAGTCATCAAAATAATAAACTAACCCGGCCATGGCGTTGCGACCACCTACTCCCAACAGAGGAAAATCCGGTGATTCCACATATGGATACCAGATAAAAGCTGGTTGTGCCACAGGTAGATCTTTTAATCCTGTGTTATGGGGTGAATCATTAATGGGCGCTGAGGGGTTATATTTTTTACTGGCCACACTATTTGCAAAAAGGAATCGGTTATATGGTTTATTATCCCCCACAAAAAGTGGCCAGCCAAAGTTGCCCGGTTCACGAGCCTGATTGACCTCATCATATCCTTTGGGACCGCGCGCTAGTCTATCTTCACCAGCATCAGGGCCAATATCCCCCCAATATAAAAATTCAGTATGCCAATCAATGTGAATTCGAAATGGATTACGACACCCCATTGTATATATTTCAGGCCGAGTACCTGCTGTGCCCGGAGGAAAAAGATTACCATTAGGTATACTGTAGGTTCCATCGGGCCTTGGCCGGATCCGTAAGATCTTACCCCGTAGATCATTTGGGTTTGATGATGACCGCCGCGCATCCCACGCAGCCCTATCCGATCGTTCATCGATTGGCGCGTAGCCATCGGAAGCGAACGGATTTGTATTATCCCCCACTGATATATAAAGGTTTTCTTGGGAATCAAACTCCAGCGACCCACCAGAATGACAGCACTCAGTCCGCTGTACCGGTATTTCTAAAAGAACTTTTTCAGATGAAAGATCTAGCATTTCATTGCGAAGCATGAACCGGGATACATGTTGTTTTGACTCCGAGCCAATTGGCGAGTAAAAAAGGTATATCCAATTATTTTTGTCATAATCAGGATCAAGAGCAATCCCCAACAGGCCATCTTCATGCTGGTGATGAACCGGTATTGTAGCTATAGTTTTGGTAGCTTGTTCTGCGGGGTAGTGAATTTTTATAGCGCCCTTGCGCTCGATGAAAATAATGCGTCCATCACTAAAAATATCCAACTCCATAGGTTCATCGAATTCTTGATCTAAAACTGTTATTACAAACCGATTTTCTTCCGGCTTTGCTTTGGAGTAATCTAAATCATCACCGCCCATAACCCACTTAATTCCAGCATGAAGGTGCTGCAAGAACAACTCTTCCCGGTAGGTTTCTTTTGTATGCCCAGAGCCAGTATAAAATGCGCGACCTCCATCATATGTATGGTACCAGGCCATGGGGTGGTTTTTTCCATTGGTTCCACCCTCGTAAGTAGACTCATCAATCTTTAACAAAATATTCACATCCGGGCTGAGGTTTTTATAATTATACCACTCATCCCTTCTTCGCCAACGATCCGGAAGCTTGATAGTCGCCGGATGTGTTTTATTTGTCACAATTAGTTCAGCTTCCTGAATCTTTGGGTGACTATCAAAATATGCGCCAACCATTTTTCCATACCAAGGCCATTTGTATTCGGTATCTGCAGCGGAATGGATCCCGATCCAACCTCCGCCAGCCTGGATATAACGTTCAAAGTGCTCCTGTTGGGTATTATTGAGAATATCCCCTGTTGTATTGAGAAAAATTACTGCCCTGTAATTATCCAAAACTTTGGTGGTGAAATCGTTAGCATTTTCAGTGTGGTTTACCATAAATCCGTGTTTTTGTCCCAGCAACCTAATTGCCTCAACACCTGTTTTTATGGATTTGTGTCGAAAACCCGCAGTTTTTGAGAAAATCAACACACCCGACCCCTGTTTTATATCTGGCCGGCAGGAATAAAAAGAAAACACCAGAATAAACGACACATATTTATATATTTCTTTTTTGATCATTTACTATTTATTGGCAATCATTTCGATGGCTTCAATGAACGCCGCTCCCTCCAATTGTTGCACCTTTGTTTTTAGTGATTCGACGGTATCATCTGTAGCCACAGTACATTTTTTCTGGATCAATATAGGCCCGGCGTCCACTTCTTCGGTTACAAAATGTATTGTACACCCCGTTTCCATATCACCGTTCCGCAACACTTTTTCGTGAACATTGGTATCTATCCCCCCGGCGTATTTTGGTAAAAGCGACGGATGTACGTTCAGTATTCGATCTTGCCATATTCGGCAAAATTCTGCGCTCAGAATTCGCATATAACCGATGAGTAACACGAGCTCAGCTTCATGTTGATGTAATGCTGCTGTTATTTCTCGATCAAATTCATCCCTTGTTTTTCCTTTATGGGAAACAAAAACATCCGGGACATTATGATCTCTTGCACGCTCTAAAATGTATGCATTTTCCCTGTTTGAAATCACTACCGCAACCTCTGCATCCAACGCGTCGTTTTGAATTGCATCTAGTATGGCTTGTAGATCAGTGCCTTTGGTGGAGCCAAGAACACCAAGCCTAATCATCGCAATGATTTCATCTGGTCAACCCGTTTTTGCACCAACGCGTCTGTTCCAATATCTGCGCGGTGAAATAACGGTCCACCCACGGCGGAAATTTCCTTTTCTGCTATTTTTTCTGCTGCAGAAATAGATTCTGCTATACCAACAACTGCAACGGTCCGACTTCCCGCTTCTATAAGTTTTCCATTATGTACATCTACCGATGCGTAAAATAAGCTATCGGGGTTTTCAATATTTGAAAGATCAATAGATTCACCTTTTACGGGATTATCGGGATAGCCTTCCGGCACAGCATATTTACATACGGTAGCCTTGTTTTTGAAGCGCACGTCAACCTGATTCAGTCTACCATCGGCAATACCATTGCAAATTTCAATAAAATCAGACTCTAAAAGCGAAAGTACATTCATAGCTTCCGGGTCCCCAAAGCGGGCATTGTACTCAATTAATTTTACACCATCTGCTGTAGTAATGAATCCGCCATAAAGCACACCCTTGTATCCGTCACCAAATTTGTTTTTTAATGCTTTTGCGGTGGCTATATTGATTTCATGAGCTTGATTAACATCATATTTTGTCAGAAAAGGCAGGGAGTGGTCACCGTCGGAATAGGTTCCCATACCACCCGTGTTGGGACCAGTATCACCTTCATAGGCACGCTTATGATCTTGTACTGCAGGCATATGTTTGAGGTTTTCCCCATCACAAAAACTCATTAGTGAGAATTCCTGGCCGATGAGTTTTTCCTCAAGCACAAAAACACCGCCTTTTTCTACTAGTTCCTGACAATAGATTTTTGCATCATCGTGTGAATGAAGATGATCACCCGACACCTTGACTCCCTTACCTCCAGCCAGCCCATCGTATTTTACCACAAAGTTTTCACCTAGTTCGCTCAAAAATTCTACCACCCCACCCAAAGATGAAAATGTTTTGTATTTGGGGCAGGCAGAAATATTGTATTCGGTGAGCAAGTCGCGAGTAAAAGCTTTTGATGTTTCTATCTGGGCCAGATCTTTCCTTGGACCTACTACCCTAACGTCCATATCCCAAAGAGCATCAGCTGCACCGATAGCCAATGGCTTTTCAGGACCGATAATTGCCAGATCAACCGCCCTTTTCTTGGCGTAGCTGGTTATTGTGTGTGTATCATTAATGTTCGCAACTGTAAGATCGGCACAAAGTTCTGCGATACCTGGATTTACATTAGATCCCAGACAGAATATTTCTTTATCTTTTGGCGATCGCTCGATCGCTCGTACAATTGCATGTTCTCTGGCGCCAGAGCCAACAACCAATATATTCATATTACATTTAGTAACTGTTGCGGTCGTTTATACGCATCATTTCCAGCTCCTGAATTTTTTCATTATTCATCTCACTGGTAATGTAATGTTTATCGAAACAAGCCATACAGGGTCGATCAATATGATGATCGCCTTTGCGCATAACTGCTTCTGCCAGATCCTCAATCTCTTGGTAAAGCAGTAAATCTACCTCCAGATATTGCTTGATCTCATCCATGGTTTTGTTGCTGGCGATTAGTTCTGCGCGAGTGGGTATGTCCACTCCATAAAAACAAGGCGATTGTACTGGTGGACAAGCCACCGCAAAGTATACTTCAGTTGCGCCAAAATCTCTTAACATGCGTACAATCTCACGGGAAGTATTTCCACGAACAATACTGTCATCAACAATCATTGCTTTTTTCCCAGCGATTTCTGTGACCTGAGGAGTCAATTTATAGCTCAAAGATTTCTTACGGACTTTTTGTCCGGGCATAATAAACGTACGCCCGATAAAAGGATTTTTATATAACCCTTCTGAATAGCGGACACCCAGCGCTGTAGCCATTGAAAGTGCAGCAGTATTTGCAGTGCTCGGTGCTGGAATAATGATATCAGGAATTTTATCAGGGTATGTTTTTTTCCATCTTTCAGCCAGGTTTTGTCCCATTCGCAGTCGTGCACGGTACACACTCACATCATTCAGGGTGGCGTCCGGCCGAGCAAAGTAAACGTATTCAAAGATACAGGGGTTAAATGACTTTTTCGCTAATCGTTTACTGAATACCTTGCCTTGCTCGCTTATATAAATTAATTCGCCCGGTAATACGTTTCCTTCTGGTTCAAATCCCAGGTGGTAAAACATGGTATTCTCGGAGGCAATGATATAATCATGACCACCGTTGCCATTGGACCTTATTCCTTTAACCAGCGGCCTGATACCCTGAGGATCCCGGAAAGCAACCAAACCTTTACCGATAATTAACGCCACAACAGAATAGGCACCTTGTATATGTTCGTAGATCTTTTCTAGCGCAGAGCACAGCCTATCGAAAAATTCTTTATCGTTGAGATGTTGATTTTTATAATGCAGTAGATCAGCGAAGAAATGTAGCAACACTTCTGTATCACTATTTGTGTTTAAATAACGGGATTCGTTGCTGGTGATATTTTTTGCAAGTTCTTTATAGTTAGTCAAGTTTCCATTATGTGCCAAAGCGATACCATAGGGAACAGATGTCCAAAATGGTTGTATCTCACCATGGCCAAAACCGCCATGTGTAGGATATCGGGTGTGAGCGATGCCGATATTTCCTTTCAAGTGCTTGATTTTCTTTTCCGTAAATATATCACGTACCAGCCCCATACCTTTCGTTTTGTGCATATGATTTTTATAAGTGGTGATTCCCGCGGCATCCTGACCACGATGCTGTAAATGGATTAAGCTGTCGTAGAGCTCTGCTGCTACTGGTTTATGAGAATATATTCCTGCCAGCCCGCACATTATTTTAGCCGCGCCAGCTCAGGGGCTAACCCTGTATAATTTTCCGGCGTCAATTTCAGTAAACTCTTTTTGTCATCTGTAGTAATATTTAGATCGGAAATTAATTTATGAATTGTTTCCTGATCAACATAGCTACCCCGCGTCAGTTTTTTCAATTTATTATAAGCGTCAGGGTGTCCATTTTTTCTCAATATTGTTTGTATTGCCTCCGTTAATACTTCCCAATGTTTATCTAATTCAGCCCGCATATTTTCTTGATTAATGGTAATTCGATCAATGCCCTTGATCAAATTGTTTAAGCCAATAAAACTGTGCCCCAGGGCTACACCCTGATTTCTGACTACAGTGCTGCCGGATAAATCACGCTGCATGCGGGAGACTGTCAGTTTGTTGGCGAGATGATTCAGCACGGCATTAGCTAGACCACAATTTCCTTCGGCATTTTCAAAATAGATGGGGTTTATTTTATGCGGCATAGTAGATGATCCGGTCTCGCCAGTTATCTTTTTCTGCCCCAGAATAGCGCGGCTGATATATAACCACATATCTCG
Organism: uncultured Fidelibacterota bacterium; assembly: GCA_913062595.1. Lineage (GTDB taxonomy): Bacteria > Fidelibacterota > Marinisomatia > Marinisomatales > TCS55. The sequence goes on along the minus strand of CAJXWT010000008.1, from coordinate 13,909 downwards.
GGTAAAGTCAATCAGAATGGTATTGATGCGAGTGAGAATATGATAACTTTCTGCCAGAGAATCATGTGGCTCGATCTGAGTAGTCACCGGGTTAGGGTCCAAGCCAAATCGTTTTATAAAACGATTGGAAAAACGGATCCAATCTATTCCTGGATAAGCGACTGTATGGGCAGCCCAGGTACCAGTAGCACCGCTGATTTTTCCTTGCAACCGTTGTTCTTTTAACATGGCGGCCTGTCTATTCATGCGGCGCAGGAAGACAGTCATTTCTTTACCGAATGTGGTGGGCGTAGCCGCCTGGCCGTGGGTTAGGGACAGCATAGCTGCAGAACTGTACAGACGGCTTAATTTTTTAATTTCTTTTTGTAGGGTATTTAACATCGGCAGGTAAACATATTTTATTCCATCCTGCCACATTAAGCTATAGGCGATATTATTTACGTCTTCGGATGTAAGTGCAAAATGTACCCAGGGAATGAATTTGCTTATATTGATTTTATGTAATTTTTCACCAAAGTACTGCTCTATTGCTTTTACATCATGATTTGTTTGAGTTTCAATTTTTTTAATACGCCGCGCCGCTCTCGAATCAAATTTCTCATATAATTTTCTTAATGTTATTTGTATTGTATTAGGTATTGGTGGTAAGGCAGCAATCTTTTTTTCATTGCTCAAAGCGATCAGATATTCAACTTCTACCTGCAGGCGGTAGCGCATTAGCGCTGATTCAGAGAAGTAATGTGATAAGACTGCAACGTCCTTACTATAACGGCCATCCAGGGGCGATATACTATTCAGTTGATCAGGCACCAAAGATCCGTTTCACTGCCAAGGCACAATTACCGGGGTCGATTACTGTGAGCACCGGCGTATTGCTAGGCATTTGGAGAGTAGAGTGGATATTAACAAGCATATCGGTTTTATCTGAAAAAGGAGGGCAGGCTAAAGTTGGGAAGACTGAATTGGCAGCCACAAACCCGGACAAGGCATTGGAGCGGCCGGCAATAGTGATATAGACCAGATCTTTTTCATTCTTATTGCTATCCAGGATGTCCAAAACTTTACGCGGCTCCTTGTGTGCGGAGGCGGCATGTTGTTCCCATTGTATCCCGTAGGCATCCAGTTTATCGGTAATTTTCTTGGCGTGGTGCTCATCAGATGTTGAACCCATAATAATAACTGTTTTCATTTATAAGTATTCCTGCAGGTTTGAGACAATTCTTTCCAATATTGTTTCACCAACGGGCGGCAGCGGGAATTGTTCGCCACTTATAGTTTCATACAGATAGATATATCGGCTTGATAACTCTATAACGAGATCAGCCGGCGCAGGCGGCAGCTCGGCATCATTGTAGGGATCGCAATGTTCAACGAACCACAACCGCAAGAATTCTTTATCGATGTTTTGCGGCTCCTCTCCTGCTGCCATTCGTGTTTCGTATGATTCATTGATCCAGTAACGACTTGAGTCTGGTGTGTGGATTTCATCAATCAGAACAATATTACCATCTTCATCGCGCCCCATTTCATATTTAGTATCCACGAGAACCATACCATGCTTTGCTGTTTGTTGCTGGCCAAAGGTAAAAAGTTCTAATGCTATTGTGCTGCAATATTCCCAGTCTTCCTGAGTCATCCATCCTTCGCTTACAATTTCTTCCGGTGTAATGGGTCGGTCGTGGTGTTCGTCTTTCGTGGTGGGAGTTAGCATATTTTCTTTCAACTTCTGGTTTTTAATCAGTCCTTCGGGGAGGGTATTGCCACAATATTCTCGATCGCCATTATTATATACTGTCCATAGTGAGGTGCTGGTGCTGCCGGTGATATAGCCACGCACGACAAATTCAATGGGGAATACGGCACACTTTTTGGCAACAATTACATTGGGGTCCGGTGTGGCGATTAAATGATTTGGAATAATATTTTCTGTCTGGTTAAACCACCAGACACTGGTTTGGTTCAAGACCTGGCCTTTAAATGGAATGGCCGCCAGCACTCGATCAAAGGCGCTTTGGCGGTCTGTAGTAATAAGGACAATTTTATCATCCAGGTCATATTGATCGCGGACTTTCCCCGTTTTTTTCATGCCGGCAGGGAGCGTTGTCTTGGTTAAACAATTGTCCAATTCTGAAGCTATGCGGTCCCGATAACCATTATCCATATTTATAGCAATTCTGTGAAAAGGGGTTGTATAAAATGTGGTTATCCAAAACTTGTTGGATAGCCGTATCAAAGTTACCACTGTTTACTGTTATGTTCCACAGGACTCCATGGCGAATTTCACGTATGCCTTCGATGGCAAACCGGTTGGTCAGAGATTGCTGTTTTTGTCTACCCAGCATATCCTCTTTTTGCCGTACGAGAAAGGCTGCGCTATTATCATTGGGTGTAAGATCAGTAATGAATTCTTTATTATTATTGAATAATTCTCCGCTTTCTATTAATTCATTCTGCAACGTACTGGTTTTATTTTCGGTTATGATCTCCCAGTGGGTCATGCGCTGCACATAGACCGGTATATTTAAATGGGTCAGGGCGTTATGGACTGATATTGCTTCATTATCAGTTATGATCATGTTCACCAACCACTCAACATTCTCAGAATGTGAGGAATATTGTTGAATAGAGTATTTCTGTGGTTCATAGTCTATGGGTAATATTTCAGAGCTTCGGCCATCTTTTATGTATTCTGCCATAGATGTGAAAATTGCATCACCATTAGGCGTCCGCTCCGGGTGCGGCATTATGGCCATTACATTGCCTGCAGGATTACAGACTGCGGCCGAGTTATACGCTGAGCCGTTTGGATTAATCGGAAACTCGTTGATGATGTTGCCACTATCATCACAGTAACGAAGAGGCATTTGATTATTGTTGATTAGGGTAGTAAGTAAATCATCTGGTATAATAAATCGACCTTCCGCATGGGCGAAGGGAATACGGATAGACTCACCAGTTTCTAAATGTCTAGTAAAGGCTGTTTGGTTTGGCTCCACAGCACAGGTAAGATTTGCCCAGGAATTGTAGTAGCCAGTACCAAGAACACGCCCATTTATTACTCGTTTGTTATCCGTTAGAGCAGCGCAAAGGGCATAATTCTTTACGCCGGGGACCAAACCAGATTCAATTAATATTTGCGCTCCGTTGCAGATACCCAATACAGGCTTCCCCTTTTCGCTCTCAGCCTTGATTACATTGATAACTGGATCCAGGGAGGCGATTACACCAGCTCTGGATCTGTCTTCGTATGAAAAACCACCTATTATTATATATCCAGCGCAGTTGGTCAATTTTTCATGAGCTTCATTCCACAAAAATTCTACCGGATTAAGCCCCGCCCGACGGCACGCCATAAATGTTTCCCGCTCCGTGTTGGATCCAGGGAATTGGACAATGGCTATATCAACACTCATTAAATAATGTTCACTTGATTTTTGTCCTCAACCACAAAGCCAATTTCATGTGCATCTATTATTTGCTTGATATTATTTGCTTGCCCAGGGGCAGCGATAATGACCATACCAATACCCATATTGAAAGTACGGTACATTTCATCTTCATCTATATTGCCGATAGATTGTATTACATCAAATATGGGCAATAATGGCCAGGAATGTTTTTGGAGCTCAACACCAAACACTTTTGGTAAAATCCGGGGAATGTTTTCCACCAATCCACCGCCAGTGATATGAGCAACCCCTTTTACATCAATGCCATTACCCAATACGGCGAACAAATGGTTGGTATAATTAATGTGGGGTTCAAGTAAGGTGAGACCCACTGATTTTTCCAATTCTGGAATAATATCATCCACAGTGTAGCCGCTGATATCGAATAGGAGTTTCCGGGCTAGAGAGTAACCATTTGTGTGAAGACCACTTGAGGGTAACCCCAGTACCACATCGCCGGGCTCAATACCTTCACCAGTGATGATCTTATCTCTTTCCACCACACCGGTTATGACACCCACAAGATCATGCTCACCAGGCTTGTAGGTATCGGGCATTTCAGCCATTTCACCACCTACGAGGGATACCCCAGTATCCCGACATGCTCGCACCATCCCGGATACAATTTCTTCAATGGTCTCTGGTTTCAGTTTATCATTGGCAATGTAATCCAAAAAAGTGAGCGGTCGGGCTCCCATAACCAAAATATCATTGGCGCAGGCGCTCAATAGATCGACACCGATGGTGTTGAACTTGCCCAACATGCGAGCGATGATGGTTTTGGTACCGACACCGTCAATACTTTGAACCAAGACCGGATTTTTGTAATCATTTAGTATAGATTTAAGATCATAGAGTGAACCAAAACTGCCCAATCCCGTGAGCACATTGGCTGTAAAGGTTGACTGCACCCCTTTCTTGATGCGCTCTACCGCTTCGTTGCCTGCGTCGATGTCTACACCGGCTGATTTATAATCTATTTTATTTTGGGGTATAATATTTTCCATCGCTCCACAAATAAGAACCGGTACCCAGGGCGATGCAATCATTTTTATCATTATGCATTTCCATACGACAAACGGTGACTCTCTTTCCAGCCCGGATTACCCGCCCTGTGGTTGTAAATTTTGTACCCCTCCCCGGCAATAAATAATCTACCCGCATGTCAATTGTACCCATACGACCAATTCGTTTTTTCAGATAATCGGCAGTCAGGTTTTTTTCCCTTGAAATAAAGTTTCCTACGGCTACCAATCCCCCGACAGAATCCAGAATTGTAGCTGTCACACCGCCGTGCAGAGATTCTTGAACTATATTACCCACCAGGTCATTGTTCCAATCCAAAACCATTTCTACGTCCGGGTAATCAAACTTTGATACCTTGATGCCCAATAATTTGAGAAAGGGAACTTCATTGATGAAACGTTCCTTGATAATTTTGAATACAATTTTTTGGGTTATTTTTTCTATCATCTATGAATCCACTTTATTTTAGTTTATCACGCAATCCATTTGTCCAACAATCTTTTGCCCTGGCCAGCGGCATGTGGATTACGTTACCAAATACCATTACCTGGTGTGCAGTAGTTCTGCCCAGTTTTGTAACGGGAATTCCATAGCCTAACATTATAGAAATAATCACCGGAATATTGATATTATCTGTCTCCAATAGGAAACCGCCGGTCTGAGAGAACAACCATTGATCGGTGCGCATGTCCTGTTCTATTTTAATTTCAAAACCAATCTCGTTTTCAAATGACATTTCTGCCAGCGCTACAGCTAATCCACCATCACTAATATCGTGGGCAGCGCGCACAAGACCGGCATCGATTACATCGGTAAGACCCCATATTTCTGCCTCGACACCAGCCAAAACAGGTTTAGGGATATTCCTCCCCAATTCATTAAATAGCGCATAATACGCACTGCCACCTAATTCATTTTTTCTTTCACCAATCAACATTATTTCGGAATCCACTTCCTTGAATCCACTGGTGATTGCCTTATTCACATCAGCCACCTTACCCAAACAGCTAACAATTGGACTGGGAGGTATGGCGCCTCTTTTTGATTCGTTATAAAAACTTACATTCCCGGCAATAATAGGTACGGGATGATCGCGATTGCTTTTAAGGTGGATTCCCTTACAGGCATCGGCTACCCCGCGAGTTGCTTCTACAAATTCCCACATTTGCTCCGGGTTTTCCGGGTTACCAAAGCAGAGACAATCGCTCATTGCGTGGGGCGTGGCTCCTGTCGCAGCGACATTACGCATGGCTTCGACTACGGCATTTACACCGCACCAGTAGGGGTCGATCTTGCCGTATAAAGGGTTGTGATCCGTAGCGTGGGCAATGCCGATGTGGCGGATTTCCTCAGGATATTTTTCATCATTGAACGGCGCCAGCACTCCCGCATCTGCCATGCCCGGTTCAATAATGGTCCGGCCTTGCACCTGTTTATCGTAGGTTTCATATATCTCCAGCCTGGAACTAATATTTTCATGGGCCATTAAATCTAGCAGCACAATGTTATAATCCTCTGGCTCCGGCAGTTCTGGTTCGGTGCAATCCGAATCCGGAGACTGAAACGGGCGATCGTATTTAAATCCCTTGGTAACCATTGGCGCAGGCGCGTTTACAATCTCGGTGCCATTGACGTGGACTATATATTGATTATCATTGCGAATTTTTCCAATAATAGAAGCACGAGCCAATTCTGATACACCCGGCATATCGAAGGTTCTATTGTAGTGGTCGATAATCAGATCAGTAATATCCGGGTGACAAACCCACATGAAGCGTTCTTGCGTTTCGGAACATAATATGACAGATGGATGAAGATCCTGCATACTAATATGCACATTATCCAGCCATATCTCCGCTCCGTAACCAGCTGTATCAGCCAGTTCAACGCTGGCGCAGGCCACACCTCCGGCACCCAAGTCTTTGAAACCAACCTTGTCCAGTAAACCTTTTTCTTTAATCTTATCAAAGAGCGCGTATGTTGATTTTAATATATGGCGTTCCAGAAACGCATTTGGTTCCTGAACAGCGCCTTTATTCTGCTCTTTTTTCCCCTCCTCTAATTCCAGGGATGCAAAACTGGCGCCCCCAAAACCACTGTTATCGGTTGGCTTGCCTACAAGAACCAAATCATACCCCTCGGCGTTTTCTGGAGCATATGAATGAAAAATTTCGTCAGCGCGCACTACACCGAGCGTGACTAGAGTTACTAAACAATTATCGTTATAGTCGCTGTGATAATATATATCTCCGCCAATATTCGGTATACCCAGAGGGTTGCCATACCCACCAATGCCATCTACAACACCATCATGGATCCACTTAGTTTTATTAGATTGGATATCTCCGAACCGGAAACTATCTGTTGTCGCAATTACCTCAGCACCCATACAGCAAACATCCCGCACATTACCACCAACCCCGGTAGCGGCGCCTTCGTAGGGTACGATCTGCGATGGATGATTATGAGACTCATGGCTCATTACAATACACCAGCGTTTTCCGGCATTATCTGTTGTGACGGCTACCACCCCTGCATCCTCTTTGGCGCCCAGGATCACATCGGGGCCAGTAGTAACAAACTGCTGCAGGTGGGAACGACTACTTTTATATGAACAATGCTCTGATCCTTCGATTGAAAAGAGCACACATTCGGCAATAGAAGGTGCCCGGGCAAGGAAATCATTTTGTATTTTGATTATTTCTTCAGGAGTAAGAGGAATATTATACTCATCTAATATATTGATTATTTCGGCTTCGGTTTTGCCGTTAAAATCAAGCGTTTCTTTGGTGAAGGCCAATTTTCAGCGAATGATGGTTTGGTGTCTTTCGGGACCAATGGAAATAATAGAAATGGGACAGGAAACCTCATCCTCTATGAATTGTACATAATGTCTGAGGTTTTCTGGTAAACTTTCATATCCTTTTTCAGCCATATCATCTGATAACTGTCCCCAGCCGGGTAAAGTCTGGTATACTGGTTCAGCTAATCTGAACTTATGTAGGCTGGCAGGCATTTCCTGTTCTTGTTGGCCATCAACATCATAAGCAGTGCAAACAGACAGGTCTCCATTGTCGGACAAAATATCAGGTTTGGTAAGTGCGATTTCGGTTAATCCATTCACCCGTACTGCCTGCCGTACTTGAACAAGATCTAACCAGCCTACGCGACGCGGTCGCCCCGTTGTGGTGCCATACTCTTCTCCTTTTTCGCGCAGAGCATCTCCTTGTTTCTTAGGAAGTTCGGTCGGCAGGGGACCTATTCCGACGCGGCTAATGTAGGCCTTGGTAACACCGATTATTCTATTGATATTTCGATAACTAACGCCGGTACCAGTAGCGATATTTCCAGCAATCGAATTACTCGATGTGGTGTATGGGTAAATCCCGTGGTCTATATCGAGGGAGATGCCCTGGGCACCTTCAAAAAGTATTGCTTTTCCATTGCGCTGAGCTTCATACAATTCCAGAGAAATATCTTTTATATATGGGGCCAACTTTTTTCCGTATTGAAGATATTTTTCATATATTGATTTCTCATCTGGCTGTATTATCTGGTCGCTAATTGCGCTGAGTAATTTTTTATTGAAATTATATGATTTATGTAATTTTTCTTTGAAAATATCGGGTTCAGTGATATCAACCATACGAATGCCGTGCCGAAACATTTTGTCGGCATATACGGGTGCGATACCGCGCTTAGTGCTGCCGGCGGCAAGGGCTCCCTGGTGATCAGTTAACGCATTGTCCATCTGTTTGTGGTAGGGCATAATTACATGGGCACGGTCGCTGATCATAAGCTGTGGGTGGATATCTTGTTTGAATAAATACTGTATTTCTTTTAAGAGTGCTTTTGGATCAATGACGACACCGTTGCCAATTACACTAATTGGATGCTCGTACAAAACGCCAGAGGGTATTAAATGTAATTTATACTCAGAGCCTTTTACAATTACTGTATGCCCTGCGTTATTCCCGCCATGGTAGCGAACTACATATTCGGACTCTCCCGCGAAGTAATCAGTGATCTTTCCTTTACCTTCATCGCCCCATTGGGCACCGACAATAACTGTTATCTTGCTTCCATTTAGAGACATGTATCCAGGTGTTGGTTTGGTAAAGGTATGCTATACAATATATTTTATTGTTGTTAAAGGCTACTAAAGTTTAGTCCTATTTTTCAATAGTAGCAATGACACATCCGGATAAATTATTACCTAACATTTTATTTTAATATATTGTTATTATGATTGTCGTGATACGATTGTCTGTAATATTTTACAGACCTACTGTTTTATTCATTATTATTCTTTAAATTATATAGTAAATCAATTACACATATGAGCTTTAAAAAACTACTTTTTAAGGACATTTCCGAAAAAGATATGGCCCGGGCTTCCTCTGATTTCATATCATTCTTGCGTTCGAGAAGATCGGTACGGGAATTTTCAGAACGGGACATTCCCGTTGAAGTGATAAAAAACATAGTTTCTGCAGCCTCCTTGGCTCCTTCCGGAGCAAATAAAGAGCCATGGTATTTTACCATTGTTAAAGACCCAGCAGTTAAGCATGAAATCAGGGTAGGCGCTGAAAATGAAGAAAAAGCATTTTATACACAAAAAGCAACCGCAAGATGGTTGAAAGATTTAAATAAGTTTGGTACGGATTGGCATAAGGAATTCTTAGAAGTAGCTCCCTACCTTATAGTAGTTTTTAAACAAATTTACGATTTGAAGGATGGAATAAAATATAATAATTATTATGTAAATGAATCGGTAGGCATTGCATGTGGAATTTTATTAACTGCAATTCATAGAGCGGGACTTGTAGCATTAACCCACACACCAAGTCCTATGGGGTTTCTAGAAAAAATATGTAAACGCCCTGATAATGAAAGGGCATATCTTCTAATTCCTGTGGGTTATCCTGCGGATGATGCTGAAGTACCAGATTTAAAAAAAAAAGAATTTAATGAGTTTGCTGATATAATATAAATTAGGAGGTGTATAATATGTGTATCACCATGTATCACAACCCCAGATGAGGAAAAAGTAGGAAAACCCTACAGCTGTTGCGTGACAATGGCCATGAACCAAATATTATAGAATACCTTAAAAACCCACCTAGTGCCAACGATATATATACTATTTGTAAATTTTTAAGTAAAGACCCAATTAATATAATTAGGACTAGTGAAAAATTGTACAAAGATCTAAATATTAACGATAACGATATGGATTGGGACGATGATGATTTAATTAATGCAATGGTGAAATTCCCTAAATTGCTAGAAAGACCTATAGTCATCAGAGGTGAAAAGGGAATAATAGGCAGACCACCGGAAAAAGTGTTAGAATTACTTTAGATGTGTTTATTTATATTTTATATAGAAAATAATAATTCGTTTTCCTAATTAACATGCGAAATTTTATATTACAATCGTATAAATATAATAATATGATTCTGATCTGTAAATATTATAACATTACAAAATAAATATACATGCGTTTAAGAAAAATACTAATATATCGACAAGGAAATCACAATTATTTGATTCTAAATAATTTATCATAATAATTACAATCATTACAAATATTACAAACGATTAACACCTATTTTATAGAATTAAGTATTTAAGTTAAAATAATTACAATGTTAAAAATATTTAAATGAATGCTTGATAATTTGTAGATATAACACATAAATTTGCCTTAATTGCTTTTCATTAAGTAATAATTGACTGCGGAGACCACATTAATAATTAATGATACTTAGATAAATGGTTGAATTACACCAAGGTGTATGTTTTAGAAATCCATTCTAAATTGTAGTGTAAAAGATACAAATGGCCTCGGAACCAAAAGATATCATTACAATCGACAACATCAAGTTGTTGAAGGTCATTTCTGACCCGACAAGGAAAATGATCATTGATATCCTTTATGATACACCACTAACCCCGGCAGAAATAGCCGAAAAAATATCCTTCCCAAAGGATAAAATTTATTATCATATAAAGAAACTGCAATCAAGCGGAATATTATTAATAGCAGAATCAGAAAAAGTAAAAGGAATTACGCAAAATAAATTCATTAACGCAGCAAAGAAATTCGAGATCGATCCCACCTTGATGGGCGAACAAACACCGCAATTTGTAACCAAAGAAGAAGATGAAAAATCGGATGAGCCAGAAATTCAACCCGCAGTAGGAGAAGAAATCGAAGAGCCAGAGATTGAAGAAGATCAACCAAGTACCGAAGACAATCCTCTTTTAGCATCACTACTAAGAGCTAAGGGACGGCCACCCGGGAAAATCCCTCAGGAAGAAGTACCCACTGCGCAAATACAAGGAACAGATGATAAAGGGGGCCCGCCTGCCCCGCCTGAAACTGATGTAGTAAGAATTATCGCCGATCGAAGACGGGGTGGAGACAGGCGTACAACAATGGAGCGCAGAAAGGGGGCCGAACGCCGAGTAAAACAGAAACGCAAAATTTCTGGTGGTGAAAAGCGTTCCGGACAGGAGAGGCGTAAGGGCATTGAAAAGAGGGTATTGGCCGATCGACGGAAGGCCATTGACAGGCGACTGGAGGCCGAGAAAAAGAAAGCGAAGAAACCTAAAGCAGCAGCACCGGTAAAAACTTTCACTGAGAAAAAACAATCGACAAGGCTACTAGAATCAGTGCAGATGAATTTAAATGGTCTGAATCAGGCCATGACATTTATTCATACGGGTGACAATGTAACATTTCTGCAAGCCACTAGAAAAATGAACACATTTGAGATACAGCAAACGAGGATCTATGACTTACCGTACCAGTATAATGGTCATGCTATCAAGACATTACCTGATTTAATAAAACATGTGTACGCTAATTATGTCGATCCTAAAAAAACCCGCGGTCAATACCTGGCTTTTTATTCAACCCGCTATAATTATGAAATGACATTTGTTGCTACACCAGAGGGTAGTAAAAAAGAATTCAAGGACTACCTGTTTTATAATCTAACGAAATCATATAACCTGAAATTAGATGAAGCCATTATTGACTGGTCTCTAAATGATAAATATGAGAAAAACGCAGTAGTATGTTATTCAGCAGCAGGTCCAACAATACAAAATGATTATACAAATCTGGTCAGCGCCGGGATACAACCCCGCTACTCCACAGCAATGCCGAAAATTATGCACAATATATTTAATTATGGAGCTGGCGGTTCTGGTTCGGGCAATGCACTCATTATATATATGGATGAGCGCAGGACAAATTTGGCCTTGGTCCAAAATTCTCAATTAGTGGAATCCAGGTATTTTTGGGTAGGTGTTAGAGATTTCTATCTACCGCTCTGTAAAATGTTTAAGGTGGGCCGGAAGGTAATAGATGTAGATCGGGAAGTTGCCGAGGATTTCCTTTTAAAATACGGCATTGAGGTTGATGATAATATACCGGGTGAAACAGATAGTATCCCCTGGCCAGAGGCTCAGCAACTGTTGGTCACACCAATTGCTAAATTTGGGAAGGAGTTGGACAACTCCATGAAGTATTTTTCCGATGTACGCAGCACTATTTCTAATAAAACGTTAGAGATAGATGCAGTGTATTTTGGCGGCCCGGGCAGCCACATTAAACACATTGATACACTGACGGAACGAACCCTTGGCAAAACAGTGGAGGACATTGACAGCCTGTATGCCGATCTGTTCCGGTCTATGAATGTCACCAAACAGCAAAAGAAACTGTTAAAAAACAGAGATTCCATGCTGCAAGAGCGGGAAAGGATCAATTCCACCATAAGTAAATCAAGGGAAGACGTAGTCCAACTTGATAAGATGATCCGCGCTTTCAAAGATCCGGAGGCAATGGCCAAAGAGATCGATAACCAGATGCGGGAAAAACAAAACGCGATTAAGGATGTAGCCGTGGCCAATAATGCGTTGGAAACGAATATACAGGATATTAATCACTTGGTTACTGAATTCAATAACGAAGAAAACAAAAACAAGAGTGATCTGGAAAAAGGTGAAAAGGATCTCCAGAAGCAGCAAAGCAAGGCTATGCCTATATACACTGAGCATGACTTAATTGAAAAAAAGCTCGAAAAACTCAAAGCACCAATCACCGCTAAAAGAAAGAAATCGGCTGTCATTGAAAAAAAATTACGCTTGAAGGTCAAAGAACTGGGCCGGGAGAAAAAATTACTGCAGCAGGAAATGCGCAAGATTAAAGATAGTATTGATCTCTGTGTAGCCCGAATCAAGGATTTCGAAAAAGATATCGATCAGCATATTGAAGAGCAAGACGAAACATCTGGCGATCTCAATTTTAATTACGGCCAGCGGGATGAATACGAAATGAAACCGCGGACAAGGCAGGTGGTCTTCAAAAAACAACAACGACAGATCGATCAAAAGGAATTTGAGCTACGTAAGCAGAAAAAGAAAACCATAATTGATATGAAGGTGGATGCGGGCACTATTCAAGATCTAAGTAAGCGCCTAGCAGTCATTAATGAACGCATTGAGGTTATAAACAGCGAATTGAACGAGGCTGAGACCCATTTTGAGAATTGCTCAACCGATTTTTCTGAAAATATCGATGCCATGGATAAAAACGAGGCGGACATGCGTATGGTGGTAAATGATTTTGAAAAAGAAAAGTTAGAGCATGAAGCCACACTGCGGTTTATACGAAAGAAAATGGATAAGCTGGATGTAAAGATTTCCAAAATAATCGAGTCATATGAACATGCCCAAAGTAAGGAAGAGGAACTGGAAGCGGAAAATGCAGCTTCTGAACTGTCTATAAAATACCAGAACCAATCATTCAAGAACGAAAAGGGCAAACTCACCGCAACCCGAGATAAGATTGTTGCGGTAAAAAATAAACAGGAAGCAACTATTAATGCGGATAAGAAAAATATCAGATATAACAATAAAAAACTGTCCGGCCTAACCAAGAGCCAGGATCATCTGGTGAATGAAATTGATATATTAGAAGCAGATCAAGAGATAGCTACAGTTACTATTGATGCTTTGATCCTTTCTATTGGGGAACGCCAGCAGGAAGTTGAAAAGCTGGAGAAAATCTATAATTTTGAACTTGAAACGGTCAACAAAGTTATCGCTTCTGCCAATTCACGATTGCCGGATTTTCGCAGAAAGCTGCCTTCCAGTATGCCGGAAAATGCGGCCCTTGCGGAGCGTTTCAATGAGCTCAGCCGGCAAGAGCAGGATGAAAGAAAAACGTATGCGAACATTAATGGAGCCATTGAAAAGATCAATGAAATAACTCCCAAAATAGCAGCGCTGAAAGAATACGTAGGCGAACTGATCGCCCTTGATGGCGAGATCGGTGCACTGGAGAAAGAACAGCAATCCAAGGAAACAACAATCACAAATATCAACTCCAAGCTAGACAAATTGCGTAAGCAACT
>CAJXWT010000007.1 GCA_913062595.1 uncultured Fidelibacterota bacterium | reverse complement strand
GCCTATGAAAGAAGAGCTCTATGCGAAAAGCGGTAGGCTACTAAAAACATCTACCATGGATGGGATCAAAAAGGTCCAAGGCAGATGGTTCCCATCACGATTTATATTCAAGGATGAATTAAAGCGCAATAGCAAGGGGACAGAGTGGCATATTGACGATATTGAGTTTGATGTGGATATACCTGAAAGCCGTTTCTCAAAAGCGAAACTCCGTAAGTAGAATTTATTGGCAAAAGGATTGCGAATTCTTATGTTTATCAGTTTTTTGGATATAACCCCCATTTAGTAATTAGATGAATATCCGACTATTCCCGGCAATAATAGCATCATTATTGGTATTATTATTTTGGTTTTATTATTCATCAGTATATAGTGGTGCTGTGGATTTCGAAAATTTAGCGGCGGATGTAGCCTATGTAGGCAATGAAGAGTGCGCCTATTGTCACCGCGAAATCTATCAATCCTTCCTGCGAACCGGCATGGGCCGGTCTTTTTACCGTCCCGGTGCGCAGCCGGATATTGAAGATTACACGGATAATAACCATGTCTATGATAGGCAGAATAACCTGCACTATGAAATGATCGCTGCTGCAGACGGGTATTATCAGGTAGAATATCGTGAGAATGATCAAGCGGTGCGAACCCATGAACTGCGCCGCAAGGTTGACTACGTTGTTGGCTCCGGCAATAACAACCGTACTTATTTGGCCAGTGAGAACGGTTATATCAATGAAATGCCCGTAACCTGGTACAGTGAAAAGGCAATTTGGGATTTAAGTCCTGGTTTTAACCGCCTGAATATGCGCTTTAATAGACCGGTGATCGCCGAATGTATGCACTGTCACAATGATTATAATGTGTTTGAGGAGTTTTCTGTAAACCGTTATACTGGTTCCATCGCGGAAGGTATCAGCTGCGAGCGCTGTCATGGTCCGGGGCAACTCCACGTAGACAAACATATGGGCGCTACAGATGAAGCGACCAGTGCCAGTGTTGACCGGACCATCGTTAACCCTGTCCATTTGTCAGCTGACCTGCAGATGGATGTTTGCCGACAGTGTCACCTGCAGGGTGAAATCAGCGTGTTTAAAACTGGCAAGAGCAGCAGTGATTTCCGGCCTGGGATGCGCTTGACAGATATAAAGACAGTATTTATTGAGGATGGTCTGCCAAAGGGTGACTTTCGCATTGCCAGCCATGGTGGGCGTATTAGTCTAAGCACCTGTTTTACCGCCAGCAATGGCAGCATGACCTGCATTACCTGCCACAACCCCCATGAACCTGTTCAGGAAAGATCCCGTACTTATTTTAATGACCGTTGCATGGATTGCCATGCTACCGAATCATTGACGGCGTTGCAGGAACCGAAAAACCACAGTAATAATGGTGATTGTGTACAATGCCATATGCGGCAAGGAGCGACCGCCGATATTCTGCACGTCAACTTTACAGATCATTGGATTCGCAAAAAAATTGATATACTGAATGAAAAAGAAAGCGACGCATTGTTTGTACGTAAAACGGCGCTGAAATTGAGGGATTTTTTCGAAGAGGAAGATCCCGCGGCTGTTATACGCCAGGGTATCGCCTACACCAATTATTATGAGACCAGACACAGTGAACCAGCTTACCTTGTGCGGGCTATTATTCTGTTGGAGCAAGGTTTGCAGGATGTACCAGAGCACCTAGAGGGATATTATGCCTTGGCCAGAGCTTTCCAGTTGCAGGGCAAGGACCAACAAGCTGCAGCAGCTTATCAGCGCGTTCTGAGCTTGGACCCAACTCACATGTGGACCTGTTACCAGTTGGGCAGGTTGTATCTTGATGAAGCGCCAGAGAGATCGGCGGCCTATTTGGCGCGGGCCATCCATTTAAATCCTGATAATCCCAAGGTTTGGAAGGAATACGGAGATGCTTTATTATTTACGGAAGATGTAGCTGGTGCCAAAACAGCTTATGAGCGTGCCCTGGCCTTGGATTCATATTTTGCCACCGCCTATAATCGCCTTGGTGAACTGGAGTTTTACCAGCATAATGATCTGGAGGCGGCCGTTACAAATTTCACTAGGGCCATTAACCAAAATCCCGATCACACCCTGGCACTGCATAATATGGCCAATATTGCGATTCTCAGTAAAGACTTGGATCAAGCTGAGAATTACAGTAAACGAGTACTTGCTGTAGATCCAGAGTTCAGCGCTTCCTATGGTACGCTGGCAACTGTTAGTCGTGAACGCGGTCAATTGGCGGAAGCGGAGACATATTTACGGAAGCTTATTGCCCTGGAACCAAATAATCAACAGGCGTTGGCAATGCTGCGCCAATTAAACGATGAGTGATATTACACAACTGCGCATTGAGGGTATGCACTGTGGCGCCTGCGTTGCCACGGTTGAGAAAGCGCTGAGAAAGGTAAACGGGGTAGAAGATGTAATAGTTAGCCTTACAATGGGCAGCGCACGTGTTGTGGGGGCCGCATCTGCAAATGACCTTGTAACTGCCGTTTTGAATACTGGCTATAGTGCCGAGCTAGGCGTAGCACAGGTACAGGACCCTTTACAGGGTACATATACAGCAGGAGCGAAAAAAAATATGATGGTTGCCTGGCTAATTACTACGCCAGCCATGGCGTTAATGGCGGTGGAAATGATCTGGCAATTAGATCAAGCCAGCACAGACTTTTTCCATTTAGTCATGACCATCTTGACCAGTGCTGTACTTTTTGGCCCGGGGCGCAGCACCATTTCAAGTGCCTGGAAATCACTTTTGTACTGGTCGCCCAATATGGACGTACTTATTGCGCTAGGTTCCACGGCTGCTTTATCCACAGGTATATTGTATTTCACGATGGGTATGCACTCCTTTGCCGGTATTGGCGGCATGATTATGGCTTTTCACTTAACTGGACGATATATTGAAGCAAAAGCACGGGGCCGATCATCGGAAGCGATCCGTAAACTCATGGATCGCACTGCAAAAAAGGCCACAATTTTGGATAAGAATAATAGGGAGCAGATAGTGGATGTACGCGATCTGCTGCCCGATCAAGTTATGATCGTACGTGCCGGGGATGTAATTCCGACGGATGGTGTAATTATTGAAGGACAAGCAGCAGTGGATGAAGCACTGGTGAGCGGTGAGTTTATTCCAGCGGTAAAAGGTATTAATGATGAAGTGTTGGGTGGAACGATTTGTACCGATAGCACCGTAAAGATCAAAGTTACCAAAACAGGTGCGGACACATTTCTAGCCCAGGTCATTCAGCTGGTGGCCCAAGCGCAGACAACAAAGGTACCAATTCAGGTCTTTGCCGATCGTATCGTCAGCTATTTCGTGCCCATCATTCTCGGGTTAGCGCTCCTGACTTTTATGGTCTGGGTAATGTTCCCAGAATTAATGACTGCTGTCTTGAAAGTTTTTGCAGTATACTTGCCCTGGGTTGATCCTTTCCAAACCCCTGCGGAATTAGCTGTCTTCGCTGCCATTGCAGTACTGGTAATTGCCTGTCCTTGTGCCTTGGGGCTGGCAACGCCTACAGCGCTAATGGTCGGTACTGGCCTAGGCGCAGAAAGGGGTATTCTTATTCGTGATGGTGCGGCCATTCAAAGACTTAGTACTGTAAGCACCATCTTATTTGATAAAACAGGGACACTTACGGTGGGGAAACCTACTGTAACAAAAATTCATCAAACTGCAGATGTTGCTGAGAAAGACCTGCTCACCATGGCCGCCTCCCTGAGTAAAGAATCCACCCACCCGCTTTCCCGCGCGATCGTAGATCTGGCAGAAAAAGAAGGCCATTCCCTGCAGGCAGTAAGAAACGTCGAGGTCGCACCGGGAGAGGGATTAAGCGGGCACTATAAGTATGATAGTCTGAAGATTGGCAGCAGAAAGTACACCGCTGCAGATTCAGGATTAAAACTCAGTACAACGGCGGTATACATGACCCGAAATGATGAACTGATTGGTATTTTTGAGCTTGAGGATATTCTAAAACCAGATGCGCAAGATGTTGTAGCGAAGCTAAAGCAGGCCGGTTACCATTGTGTAATACTCACCGGTGATAATCATGCTGTTGCAACGTCTTTGGCTGAACAACTAGGTATTATGGATGTGCATACTGAACTGACTCCAAATAGAAAAATGGAAATTATTATGTATTACCAAAAGGATGGTGCTAAAGTAGCCATGGTGGGCGATGGTATTAACGATGCACCAGCCTTGGCCAAGGCGGATGTGGGTATTGCAATGGCTGGGGGTACTGATATAGCTATGGAGGCAGGAGATATTATATTATCCAGTAAAAATCTGCAGGCATTATACCGCGCAGTAAAGCTCTCGACGGCAACGTTTAAAAAAATACAGCAAAACCTATTTTGGGCATTTATCTATAATCTTGTGGCCATACCGTTGGCAATCATTGGTATTTTGCACCCTGTAATTGCTGAAGTAGCCATGGCGCTGTCTTCTATCACAGTCATTGGCAATGCCAATAGGCTGCGCCGCATCCCTTTATAATTTGATTATATTTAGTTAATTAATAATATTGATAATTACTTGACACCTATTTCAAAACCTGCTAATATCACCGTTACTGTATAATAACAGACAGTAAAATCGTATCTTTATTGAGGATTGAGGGATTTTTAACCATTGAAAAAACACGGAGACATAACTATGTATCAACGTTTAGTTAAGATATTCGTAATAGTGACACTTTTTTCGGCCGTGCTGACAGCTGGTCAGACAGGGAAAATAACTGGGACAGTAGTAGACCAGGAAACTGGCAATCCACTGCCCGGAGTGAACGTTTTATTGGAAGGTACATCCATGGGCGCAGCGACCAATTCGGATGGTAAATTTGTTATACTGGATATACCGCCCGGTCTGTATCTCGTAAAGTTTTCCTTCATTGGTTATGCCACCATAACCATAGAAAATGTGCGTTCCACCACTGATTTGACAACAAATCTGTATACAATAAATATGAACCCCGAAGCCATTGAGGGAGAAACAATTACTGTTACAGCGGAGAGGCCGCTCATTGAAATTAATGCCACCAATGAAGTACATGTTGTACGAGCCGAGGATATTAAAAACTTACCAGTTCGTGGTTACGCCAATGTTGTTGCCCTGCAAACCAGTGTTGTTGATGATGAAGGGACGCTTCACATACGCGGGGGCCGTTCTGAGGAAGTTGGTTATTATGTTGATGGCGTAAGTGCTGTAGATCCCTATTCATTGACTCGTAGAGGATCAATCCCCAATATCAGTATCGAAGAGGTATCGATCCAGGCTGGCGGTTTCGGCGCTGAATACGGTGGCGCTGGGTCTGGTATTGTGAACACAACCACGAAAACAGGTGGTGGCAGATTAGCAGTTACCGGTGAATTCATTTCGGATATTGGCACTACAGAACCCAGCACTGATAGGGACGAACTCTATTCCTATGGATATAATTTAATGTCCCTTGGCGTTGGTGGTCCCATACCGGTAATGGATTTTATCAAGTTTTATGGTGCGCTAGAATCTATCAGGCAGGATGACAGCCCGACAGCGGGATCATTTCCAGTATATAACAAAGATTTAAATATAGCCAATGGCCGGCCTGAGAATGGTGATCCATTCACTGATCTCAATGGTAATACGATTTGGGATGCAGGCGAATCATATACTGATACGGATGGCGATGGTGCATATACCGCTCCAAGCTATCTTCGTATTGTTGATGATGACATCGATTTTGTTTATGGGCCCCGGGCTGACAATTGGTATAATCGCTTAAATGCTAACTGGAATCTGTTGGTTGACTTGAGTGCATTCCTACCTTTCGCTTGGCGGCTTAAAGTTGGTGGCACATATTTTGACTCACACAGTTCAAATTATTCGCACTATAGATCGCTATTCAGTTTTTACAATGACGCCAGCACTATGGATGGTACCAGCAGCGCCGGTAGCCTCAAACACCGTTATTCTCAATCTGAAAGCACAATAAACAATCAATATTTGCGTCTATCGGGGGCCGTTCCCGGTCTTGACCAAATGTTTTTTACTGTTCAATATAGTCATGGCAAGATCAACGATGATTCCTATGACCCTGTAACAAAAGATGGTTGGGGCCATTTTGTTTATGAGGATGGCACTGTATCCGATATAGAAGTACCATATATACAGGGCGGCAAGTGGTATGATTTAAGTGGTACGCCAACCTGGGTTTATGAAAATACGGCAGGGGAAACCGTAACAAAAAATTACTGGGATTACTCTGATGATTTGACCTTTGTACAGATTAATTATGACACTACCTACATCAATCCTTTAAACCGGGCTACTGGATCAGGGCCAGTACCCTATGTAGAAATTGCCAATTATGGCGTTGCCGGTTTAAATAGCGGTTATTCTGGTATATATAAAGCGGAAAAACTGCGTGATGAATTCAAGACCAACCTGCTTTGGCAGCTTGGTGATCATGAAATCAAAATTGGCGGAAGCTATGAAAAGGGTCAAATTAAAAGATATTCTGTATCGGGCAGCTGGGCGGCTATGTATTTCAATAGCAATGAGCCATACTCCGAAGGTGGTGATCGTTGGACTTGGGATCCAGATTATAATGATGGTGCCGGTGCGTTAGTGACAGGCGGGGATGGAATTGCTGATTATAAACAAGATCCGTCTGATACGTATAATGGCGATAAATACAAAGGATACTGGGATGATTATCTGTACCAAGCGTACAAAAGCGCCTATGCCAATAATGTTGGCTATGATGTGACTGGCGTAGGGCTGGCTGAAATGCAGGATATTAATAAAGCCCGGACGCCGATCACTATGGCGGCCTATTTCCAGGATAAATTTGAACTGGATGACTTGATTCTAAATGTGGGACTGCGTTGGGATCATATTGATCCCGCCAATAAGGTCTTTAATCCTTTGACCGGTGGCAATCGAAATATCGTAATTGATAGTGAAGGCTACCTGGCAGAAACTGTATATTGGAATGATGTTGATGGCGATGGTATAAAAGGCCCGCGGGAATATACTTCGGCCTTACCAACTGATGATGATTCCCAAGGATTGTCCCATCAGGTGGACGTGACACCATCCGCACAATTAAGTCCCCGTATTGGTCTGGGGTTCCCTATTACAGATCGCACCGCCTTTCATGCCACGTATGGTAAATATCTGCAGGCAGCACGCTGGGACAACCTTTATATCAGCTGGAACCGTTTCCTATCTAATATACAGCAGGGGAACTATACTCGCTCTGCGAACCCGGAACTGCAACCGACCAAGACAACGGAATATGAAATTGGGTTCAAACAGTTGGTCACCGATGATATCAGTATTGATATGACCTTGTTCTATACTGAGAAGAAGGATTTTATTCAGATCCGTAACGTGGCTGCTTCGCCTACTGGTTATGCGCTGTATAGCAATGGTGACTTTTCAACGGTCAAAGGTTTGGCATTTGCCTTGCGAACACGTCGCCTTGGCAATACAAAGGTAGATGCTAACTACACCATGAGTTATAGCGGCGGAACTGGATCCAATGCTGATACAGGCTACCGCATTTCCTGGCTGGGGGGTAATGATCCTACGTTTACATCTCCACTAACTTTTGACCAGCGTCATACAGCCAATATTGTGATTGATTATCGTACCGGCAATAGGGGCCGCTTGAAGCTTTTTGGCGCCAATATGCTATTCCGTTATGGCAGCGGTATGCGTTACACACCTTCTAAACCAAGAACAGCAGTGTTTGGCGGTCAGTTATCTGATCAGCCGGTGGCAGCCCTTAATTCTGGCGTCATGCCCGCCACCTTCAATGTTGACTTACGTATGGACAAGACCTTCATGGTTAATAATATTAGCCTGGGTTTGTTTTGTGTTGTGAAGAATGTTTTAAATAACCAATCAGTACAGAGTGTATACAATTTCTCAGGATTGCCAAATAATGACGGGTATCTAACCACCCAGGCAGGGCAGAACTGGATAAATGATTATTCCATTGGTAGTCCCGCATTAGGGGAACAACTGTATACGTCGCGAATAACGAGTCCAGGGAGATATGGTAGCCCGCGGCAGGTGCAAATTGGTTTGCGGGTTGATTTCTAATATTTGATAAAGATACATAATTTTTGGTAAAGGAGAAATTTTAATGATGGGGCACAATCGGCAATTGCTTATTATAATATTTACAGCAACACTATTGTGGTCTGCTGAACCAGTTGGACGTGATATACAAGGTACCGTTGATCACCAGGCCCGATCCATGGTTGCTGCTCCAGTAGAGCACGTCGTTTGGGACGGTAATCAGATCAGTACGGTACATGGGAACCATGGTGACGTTGTTAGTTATCACATATCCGGTAATTCCGGACTGGAATGGCCCAAGGGTAGCGGTAAGCTAGCTGTATTCCAATCTGGTATATGGCTGGCCAGTGGTCGTAGTAGGGCCCCAGGTGGTGACTGGGTGGATGAGCTTCGTACTGCTGCCGCTGAGTATACGGTGGAGTTTGTCCCGGGAAGCATTGGTTCTGCCGATGCAAACTCAGGGCATATTTATCAGATACACAAAAAGGAAGTAGATGCCTTTCTGGAAAATGATTGGGCTACATTTCAAGCGATGACTATAGATCTTCCTATTACAGTAGTGGAGGGATCAAGCGCATTCACTGAAGATATTCCAAAATCTTTACCAACGGATGATTTTATGAATTGGCCTGTCCATGATGGCGCTCCTTGGAAAGATGCAAACGGTGATGGTGAATATAAACCTGAAGATGGTGATCATCCTGATATCTTGGGGGACGTATTTCACTGGTACGTAATGAATGATGGCAATGCAGCAACCCATACACCGCTGTGGGGCACATCACCGATGAATGTAGATATGCAGACATCCCTCTTTGGTTTCAATCAGGCTGGCCCAATGGGCAATATCCTTTTTGTACGCTGGGTTATGATCAATAAAGGTTCGGATGAATTAGATAGTGTTTTTGTTTCCATGTGGCATGATGACGATGTCGGTGATGCCACCGATGACCTTGTAGGTTGTAATGTAGATCTTAGTGTTGGGTACACATATAATGATGCGGATGGGGACAATACCTATGGTGTGGAAGTCCCGGCTGCTGGTGCTGACTTTTTTCAGGGACCGCTGGTTAGTTCACTTGGGGATACGGCCACTATATTTACCTGGTCACAGGAAAACAGTTATCATTTGCGTGATTTACCAGATAAGAAGCGCTTAGGTATGACTTCTTTTGCGAAATATATTAATGGGAATCCTATTTACTCAGATCCAGCATCCGCTCAGGAAACATATAATTATATGAATGGACTTGTCGGTACAACTGGCGATCCGTTTATTGATCCAATTACCGGTCAGCCATCTGTTTTTGTCCATGATGGTGATCCGACCACCGGTTCGGGCTGGATTGATGATGTTCCAGGTGACAGACGGTACTTGATGACCTCAGGTCCTTTTTATTTTGCCCCCGGGGATACCCAGGAAGTAGTTGGCGCCTTAATTCTCGCTGCTGGTTCCAACTGGGCAAAATCAATCACAAAGATGCTTTATTTTGATAATTTTGCTCAAGGAGCTTTCGACGCCAACTTTAATGTTTGTTCGCCCCCTTCACCGATAGTGGAATTGGCCCAGCTGGACCAAAAAGTGGTTCTTTCCTTTGAAGAAGGCAGTGATATTATTGAGGGTTATGATTGTGGAAGTTACAGTTTCCAGGGTTACAATATTTACCAAGGCGCATCGTTAAATGGTCCTTGGACAAGAGTAGGTACTTATGATATTGTAGATGGTATTAAGATAATTCTTGATTTAGAACTGGATGAGAATACGGGTGAATTGCTTGAGTTGCCCTCGCAATTTGGCACCGATTCGGGTTTAAAACATTTCATGGAAATCACATACGATAAATTGGGCAGCAGGGATCTGATAAATAATAGAAAGTATTATTTTTCAGTTACAGCATTTGCCTATGACCCTGATGCAGCAAAACGTGTAATCGAGAGTCCAATCAATGCGATCATTGCAGTGCCTGGCGAATCAGGTTTGGGTGCTGGTTTAGAAAACCAGGCGCAAGATACGCTTGCGATTGTGCATACTGGTCAGTCAGATGCCTTGTTTGACCCAATTGTAGTAGACCCATATCAGCTAACGAGTACATCATATACACTTTCTTTTGATGTTGTTGATTCGGTAACATACTGGTTCCTGAAAAATGCGGCCAGTGTTGTATTGGCCACGGATATGATTTTCCCTGCTACGGAAGATTATTTCGCCACACTGCCCTTTGAGCAATTACCTCTCTACAGCTTGTTCAACACTATTACAGACGGATTTATTGTCACTGCCAGAAATGCTACTTTTGATCCACCGATGACGTATTCAAGCGCGGAGACAATGGCGGATGATTTTGATTCAACGGCTGTTGTTTTTGGTGGTCTTAATCCCTCTGGTACTTGGGCGGCATTTATTGAAGGTACTCCGTTAGAGCCTAAGCCAGTAGCGCCAGGATCAGAATCATTACAGTTAGATATTGAATTCAGATTTACAGATGGCGGTTCTGTGGCAACCTATTTTAATGCTGCTGTAACTGTAATAGACACTATACAATTGCCTTTTGAAGTATGGTCAATTGAAGAGGATAGGCAAATTAATGCTGCATTTTATCAGGCTGCGGGATCAAAACCTGTATATGCGGCGGACCCTGACTTTGCCGGCAGTTACAATTTCACAAAAAACTTTTTCATCATTCCAGTGTATGAGAATTATACTGGTACTGGTATGTCAGATTATTACTCGAACACCCAAATGGGGTGGATGATGAAATTTGATAAGACAAATACATCGTTTGAATCTGGTAATATCTTTCGGGTCAGCTTTGTGAATCCGTTATTTCCTGGAGTTGACACCTACACCATTGACGCTGCTGGAGCTAGGGCAACAAGCGGTGATGAATTGACAGCACAGTTAGAGGCGGTCAGTGTATTTCCGAACCCCTATTTTGGACAGAATCCTGAAGAGCGTAATCAACTAAACCGGTTTGTATACTTTACAAATCTTGGTGTTGGGAAGACGACTATAAGAATTTTCACTATATCTGGGGATCTAATTCGCATTATCGAAAAATCAATTGATTCAGAAAATAGCGCTGACCGACGTGTCCAGTGGGATCTGCGCAATTCATTTAATATCCCTGTTGCGAGTGGAATGTATATTGCCCATCTATCATTGGGCGATGATCAAAATGAAAGCTCTATTGGGGAAAGGGTTATGAAATTAGCCGTCTTTATGCCGGAAGAACGGCTGGACGTGTATTAATCTTTCGTTGGAGAACGTAATAATGAGACAAAAAAATATAAGTACTTTTCTAGCACTTATTGTAATTATTAGTCTGGCGGCCAACGTTACTGAGGCTGGTAGTAAAAAACGGCGCGGTACAGCAGGTGCGCAAGAACTGCTGATCCCTGTAGGCTCGCGCGGTACGGCCATGGCTGGTGCCTATGTGGCCGGTATTTCCGGCCTGGAGGCAATTGAATGGAATATGGCAGGTTTGGCAGGCATGTCTGATAATGGCCAGGCCATGTCTTCCTATTCCAGCTGGATAGCAGATATTGGTGTAACGTCTGCCGCAATTGCCTCTTCATTTGGCGGTAGTAGTGTGTTTGGTATATCACTGAAATCCCTTGATTTCGGAAATATTCCGGTCACAACGGCCCTTTTACCTGATGGAACAGGGGAGAACTATTCACCCAGTTATTTGACGTTTAGTTTTTTATTCTCTCGTAAAATGACCGATAGAATATTTTTTGGATCATCAGTTAAGTTGGTCAGTGAATCCATTATGCGCGAGTCTGCCCGAGGCATGGCTATTGATGTCGGTGTGCAGTATAAAGCAGATAATGGGTTTAGTTTAGGTGCTTCATTGAAGAATTTGGGGTTGAATATGATATTTAGTGGTGCTGACCTGGAAGAATTCCATACACCGGAAGACGCAGAACCGGGGACAAACACCGAACCGCGGCGTATATTTTTACAAGAATTTGAAATGCCCACTACCTTGGAACTGGGTATCGCTTATGGGGTGAATCTAGGCCCCTCAAAAGGGACCTTTGCGGCATCGTTCCTGAACAATAATTTTTCTTTTGATGAATATCGTCTTGGCGCAGAGTTCCTGGTGATGGATATGGTAACACTACGTGGCGGACTAAGTATGGGTTATGATCCGGAACCTTATGGTGTTGATGGTCTGGAAAATACAGCTGATGATGAAGACGATGAAGGTGGCTTGGAATCTGACAGCGATGAATTTATTTGGGGTCCAACCTTTGGTTTTGGTGTGGACTTGGCAAAATTAACTGGACTTGGCGTATCGATAGATTATGCCTATCGTACAGCAAAATATTTCGATGGAGTTAGTTGGTTGACCTTAACGGTCGCTTTCTAAAATTCGGAAAACGTAAAGACGAAAAACAGCGGGATAGATATTTTACCGCTGGCGTCTTTCTTGCAAGAAAGAGAAAAGTAAGGAGTTAACATGAGTAATAAGTTAATAGCAGTTGGACTGATGCTCGTCCTTATGTGGCCTTTGATGGCGGGAGATAAAAAATCCGTCGATCATTACAATGGCCCGACAAAGGACATGACTACACTTCGTTCCATAGATGGAATTGGAGATAATATGTACGTCATTGGATCAGATGCCAACTATGATGCTGTTCTCACTGAAAATGATGCTATGCCTGCATTCATGGCGTATGGCTTTGGCCGTGGTACCGCGGACACGCTTGCCTATGTACCAGCAGATGGTGGTTGGAATGGGCAGTTTATTCAAAGCCCTGGCGACGCCATGTTGGTAATGTTTAAAATGCCGGCAGACGGTATCGTTAAAGGTGTGAACGTCCCCATTTATGAATGGGGTACTGGTGAACAGCAAATGACTATTTCGGTGCATAAAGTATCGTATCCATCCACTAGTGATGGTGCAACGTATCCATCAAGCGCTGTAGATGGCGCTGGTTGGATAGGTGGTTATGATATGGATGCAGCCGGTCATATGTCAATTGAGGGAACAACCTATGCAGGCGGAGGAACAGTAGGAATCTGTGATCCGGGTGATGCAGTAGTAGCCGGGTCACAAGACCCCTTGGGCGATGGTACAGCAGGTAGTGGCCCTTCAGGCGTTCCTACAAATGGTTTGTTATGGCCTGATGGCTTTACTTCCGCTGTATTGACACCAGATGCCAACCCGGCGCAAGCTGATAACTGGTTGGCTACAGCAGACTTTGGCACTGAGCCAGAACTGATGCAAAATGATTGGGTCGGCGTTCTGTTCGCTTCTACAGGAGCAGGCGGCGGTGATGACCCAGCTACTGGTTTTTATTATGAAGCTGGTGATGGTGTCGTTGATCCATGGATCTTTTCCAAGTTCTATGTTGGCTGTGGTGGTACATCAGGTAATGGTGGCTGGCACATTCGTCACTGGATGGTCAATGCACAGCTTGCTGTTGAATTGACTGGTGATCGTGGACCGGTTTTTCAATCCATGACCGCATTACCAACAACAATATCAAATGATGCTAGACCGTTTGAAGCAAATGTTACCGATGACAACCCCAGTGGCGAAGCTGCTGGTGTTTCAACTGTAACTGTAACCTATCAGCTAGATTCATTGACAGCTACAGTAACTAGTGTCGCCTTGACAATGACAGCTGGAACTGCTGAAGATGGTACTTGGTCAGGTGAATTTCCTGGTCAAGCAGCTGGGACCATGGTCTATTATCAGGTGACAGCCTATGATAATAATGCTCTATCAACAGCTACCGCAATGGCTAGTTATTATGTTTTTGCCCCTACCGCAGGAGCACCACTTTTATTTGATAATGGTGGCGCTCTTTATGGAGTAGCGCTTTATGCGCCATACTGCTATTACGGTTGGGGTGTAAATCCATTTGACTATTGGTCAGCGGATTATGGAAACATAACTGATGCTTTATTGGCTAATTATAGTGTTATCTGGGAGCGTGGTGATGGAGGACCTAATTTTAATACCGATGGTGTTGTCAATCCATGGTATGATTCAGGTTCTAAGACCTATGTTGCTGGAGGCGATGAATGGTTAGGTGTCCGTTATGGATGGTCTGGCGATACGGAAATGCCAGTAGGTAGTCTTGCTTACCGTCTTGGTGTAGGGACGTACCTTCCTGATATCAATGGCTCAAGTGCTGCAATATCCAGGATGGTGCCAAACGCAGATGATCCGCTAGGCGCTGGTATGGCTGACTACCTTGATTCAAATGTAGTCACAATGGTAATAGATTCTTCTGGAACTCCATGGGATACTAGTTATACCTATGCCAGTTCTAAGTTGGTCTATGATCCAATGTATGATCCCGGTCATAGTAACTGGCTGGATGGTATTACCGCCCATGCGGGAGGTCATACCCCATACTCTGCTTACTATGGTGCCACAGATTCAGTGGGAGAACCTGCTGCAGATGCTGCAATGGTGCCTGTTGCCGTTTATGCGCAAGCTGGTAATGGTAGTAAGGGTGGTTTGATCGCATTTGATCAGATGAGCCTTTATGCCCGTGCTTATGATGACACTGGCGCTGTTACCTATTCACATTGGGTTGGTCCTGAGGATTATTATTCTGATCTACCTGGTGGTTTAACTAAAGGTATTATGGATTGGTCTGCTGGTGTAGTAAGTATTGATAATGAAGTTGTCAATACTCCAGACAAATTCAGTCTGAAAGGCAATTATCCAAACCCATTTAACCCAAGTACGAACATCATGTTCACATTGGGTATGGCAAGCGATGTAACCGTTAAGGTTTACTCGATCCTGGGTGAGGAAATCGCCACCTTGCACAATGGCAATATGATTCCAGGCACACATTCCCTACGTTGGAATGGGTTAACCAATAATGGTTTCAATGTTGCTTCAGGTGTTTATTTCTATCAAGTTGATGTTGCTGGTCAGGTTAAGACCGGTAAGATGATGTTGATGAAATAATAGCCTAAAACAATACTGTAAAAAGGGCGACTTTATTAATTTATAGTCGCCCTTTTTTATTATAAGCATGAAGAAAAAACAATTCACATTCATAATTATTGCAATCTTTGGCTTTATTCATTCAAGCTGTAGCAATAAAAATAATGATATGGCTACCTACCGTGGTGGATTAGTTACAAGATCAGATTTAACCAAACATATTAATAAGGGTAAGTATAAAAAGTTATCAAATGATGAAAAACTGTCAACAATCCAAAAATTAGCTGCGAGAAAAGTAATATATGATTACTCGGAAGAATTAATTATTGATAAAAGTATAAATAATAAAACCAAAAAGATTCTCAATGATGAAAAATTGGGACAAGTGTTTGATTATCTTTTAAAGAAATATTCAGTGAGTGATAGTACTCTAGATTTCATATATAACGCTGAATTGGTAGATTATACGATTCAGGATATTTTAGTAACCCACCGTTTATCTTATTCTGAACATAAAGATCGCTCCCCCCAAGAAGCATATGAACTGGCCACTATTATTCGAAAACGTATTGATAATAATGATATAACTTTTGATGAGGCGGTAAGCATTTATGCTGATCATCCTACAATAGAAATCAGAAATGGAATGATGGGACCATTGCGTTACGGAAAACTTCCTAAAGAACTCGATGATATTATTTGGCAATCCATGCCGGGTGATATAAATGGCCCTTTGGAGACAAAATTTGGCTATCATGTATTTCATATTGTAAAAAGAGAACAGAGAAAGCAGTCTGTGGCCAAAAACAGGAAAAAAACACTGCGCAGAGAAATTAAAAACGGCAGATACAAATTGTTGGATCATTATACAGATTCTTATGCAGAGGAATGGTTTAAAATATTTGATATAGAGTTATTTATCGAAAATATAGATACCCTGTGGCAACGCGCTGAAGACCTAGACTTGTTTGTTGTGCCTGAAGGAGTTTCTGTGCTGCGTCTTAATGAAGCAGGCTACAAAGCACCATTAGCAAGAATTAACAACCAAATGGTAACCATCGATTGGTTCATAGAACAAGCACAACAGCATGGCAAATACAAACAATCAAATTTTGTGAAAGCATATTTTCTCTATAATACCTTAATAGATTTATTACGCAGGTATAGTGCTGTAATGTGGTATGATATAAGTGATGATCAATTTGATAAACAAAAAACGCTCCAGACGGTGCAATTAAAGCAGGAAAAACTATTGTATAAGCATTATGTCGCCCAGGAAATGAAAATAGACCCAGCTCTCATTGAAGAGGTGATCTTAAATCGATTGGCGCTCAGATATGATATTCAAGTTCGAGAAGATCTGACCCTTGATTAGTAACTACCTATTAGTGAATAAATTAGCTAAAAACGGATATAGCACTTCATATTGCTCGCCCTGGCCCAGGTAATATTCACCGCCCTTATTTTGTAAGATCATTTCCCAGTGTAAGTGGGCACCTGTTTTTTTCTTGAGAGTGCTATCCTTGGTTCCCGTATTCCCTGATTGGCCTATGACCTCACCGCGGCGCACTGTTGATCCAACAGTAATGCCGGAATTTATATGTGACATATGCGCATATATGGTGACTGCACGATAACCGGGCACCAGATCAAAACCATGATCAATATATACTACTTGTCCTAACAACAGATGTTCAAAAACATCGGAGGGGGTGCGCCCCATTATTTTTGCATCACCCAAAACATCTAGCCTGAAATCTGCTGACATTTCCTGATAACTGTGTTCCGCCCGAGTTATTACACCATCGGCTACTGCTTGGACAGGCGTACCCCAGTTCACATAAAAATCAATGCCCCTGTGCGTGCCGTGCCTGTACGCCCGCGGCGCATTAGGCAAGAGTAACTGTTGTTCGGGTACGGGTACATTTTCACACGGTAAAAGTAGTTTTAAACTTTTTAGACTGTTAAGGACCGGTGGCGTAGTTGAAACGGAGAACAATGGCAGAATTGGTACGGCACCGGGATAGGTATATTTCTTAATTATAGGCAATACAATAGACTCAATGAGATTGCGGTCTATTGCCAATTGTAAAATACTAGAACTCGGCGCTGTTGTGAATTCTGTGAACCGATAATCCAACGCACCATCAGGTAATGATGCAATGATTACATCTTTAATTTCTAGTGCAATATCCTCATTAACTGTACCATCCAGATACTGGTCCAATACATCAGTATTATCATCTGCCATCAACTTTTTAAAAATTGGTTCTATTGATTGTGAACCGTGTGGTATAGTAACTGTAGCGTAAAATTTGTCTTCTGAAAATGTCAAAATTGATACATTTCCTGCCGTACCGATGGAACGTGTTTTCGGCAATCCGGATGGTGATGGGTCAGGCGGGATACTGCAACCGGTAAACAGGGTAAGGAGAACCAGTAAATGAAGAAAGGGAAAACAGATCATTCAGTTAAATGATTAACAAGCCGATCAAGCGCATCGGTAAATATGGTTAGCGGATGTCCGCTCATTGAATCCAGGCAAACTGCGGATAAGATAGATGTAACTTCGTCTTCCTCTGATTCGTACTGCTTCGATAAGAATACTTCAATTGTTGGTGGATCAACGGTATCCAGGCAGTCCCGCAACGCATATTCGTAGCGGGCCCAGGCCATGGGAGCCAGAATGATACCCTGTGCCCAGTTACGATTACGGTGTATGGTGGTCATGGCCTTTTCGATCTTATGTGTTTGTAGAATTTTCAGTGTTAATTCTTCTGGGCGTTTGTTGGCCTGCTGGCGCAGACTGCGATTTATTTTGTCCAGCGTTATCTGCTCCCCGCTTTTCGCTGATCGCAACCCAACTAGATTGAGATTGGGGCCTTGCATAATAAGGATATTCATGATTGTGTCTCCACCCTATTGCAATGGTATTAAGTTACCCATGATATACCCCAGGACAATACCGATCAACAGGGCAATAGTCAGCACCCGTGATTTGACCAATTCATTCGTATACCCTTTTTTGATTGCTACGATGCTGACCCCGTGACCTAGGGCGTTGATTATCCAAAAGATCGGTATGGTTACTACTTTAATCAATATGGGTCCAATAATCGGGATCATGGCAATCAAGGCACCCAATCCAGCAAATACTTGTGTAAATATTCCCAGGACCAGTGTGGTGAAAACCACAATTTTTTCATCTACACCGTATTGCAGTGCAACAGCCACACTTGTGCCAATCAATACCCAGAGCGGAATTTGAAATTTGTAATGCTTAAAGAATGATTTTTTTTCACTCATCTTGAATAATGGCCTCCAGCGTTAAGCCGTGCACCTTAGCTGATGCTTTAATAATACGTTTATTATTGTTTTTTTCCACCCATAATTGTCTAACTGTATTTTCTGCAACGATATTTTTCATAAAATAATCGGATTTTTCAAGCAAACACTCATCATCCTCATTTGGAATAAGATCCAGCCGGAAATGATCGCAAAGAATGTCTTTATCCATAGCCTTTATAGTTACCGTATCAGACCACAAGAAACGCCCTCTATATGAACAACCTTCATGATCCATTGGAAACCACTTTGTGTCGATATATTCAAGTGAATCAACAGTGATACGCGCCAGTAGAGTAAAAATTGTTTGGACAGAGTCAGGCACATGTACAGTATTGTCGTCGTAAGTCAGAGTACTATCATTACGGTTAAAGTCACACGACAATTTCTGCTTGAAGTTGCCCTGTTTAATCTTTTTGGAAAAATGGCGTAATCCAAAATTGGTTGTATCATAATGCGTGGTATAGTTGTTATCATGAGGCAAGATATAATCCATAATACCAATAGATTCAGTATTAAAAGTGATCTTACCGGGCGCTTCAGACTTCATTTCTACCGTAACGATAGGAAATGACCAGAGCGTTATTTTGTATTCCTGACCCCGCAGATAAATACTACTGGCCAGAAGAAAAATAAAAATAGCTTTAACAACCATCCTGCCAGTCATTCCTTCCATCGGAACTGACCTGTAAGGCCCATAATACCAATATAAGGTATATAAAGCGGCTGCAGTAGGCTCCAGATCAGGAAATCCTTTGTGCGAATTGGAATATTCAGCTTGGCTGAACCCGTAAAAAGTACTAAACCATCACTTATCATTTTAATAATGAACAATAAAGGCATTATAAAAACCGTTTCTTTAATAAACCAGCCGATCAGTAATACGCTGTTACAAATAAATGCTATTACTAAAAAGAAAAGGAAGAATATATTTGTTTGCCATAATGAACGTGAATTTGATGACCAGCGCGTGCGTTGATTGATGAATTCTTTTACAGTATTTATTGGTTGTGTAATAACAAAACTGGCTGGATCCGCATTAAACTTTATGCCGAAGTCTTTGGATATGGATTGTACCAGATACATATCGTCTCCGGACCGTTTTTGTGCCACAGGGTGAAAACCATTTACATGTTCAAATGCTTTTCTGCGGTAGGCAATATTTTGTCCGGAGCCGGACCAACCCTGCCCCCAACCGATAACGCCGGCATTTGCTGCCGTAATGCCCAAAAAATCAAGTCCCTGATAGTATTGCAGGAAAGAAGGTTTCGTGGTGTCGATTGTGGATCTGCCTACCACTATACCTGTATCATCATCAAATGCCTCTACCATACTGCGTATCCATCCAATAGGCACGCTACAGTCACCATCGGTTGAAATGATTACCTCGCCGTTTGTTTTTTCAATTCCGCGCGTTAATGCGCGTTTCTTAGGTGTCATCTGGGGATCGGAATTTTCGACTTTTATCCCCTGTACAGTGGGGTACAGTTGCGAATAGTCTTGAATAATATTCCAGGTTCTATCCGTGGAGCGATCACTTACTATAGTAATATCCAGCTTGTCCTTTGGGTAATCTTGCTGTGCTAGATCATTGAGCAGTTCCTGTAGTGTATCAGCTTCATTTCGCACTGCTATCACAACGGATACCCCAGGAAGGTATTTAGGGGTGCTGTTATTTCTTAAGCGGTGTAAACCGGTAGTAAAGAACAGTGTGAACAGGAGGTATACGCAGACACTTCCCCAAAAAAGGTAGGTAAGGGCCATGTTAAACCGGCAGAAATATCTTTGCTATGACAAAATAGAGCGTTACACCAAGTATATCGATACTTGTTGTAACAAAAGGGCCGGTTGCAATAGCGGGATCGATGTCCATACGGTGAAATAGTAATGGCACCAAAGATCCAAATGCAGTAGCTATAAGCATTGAACAAGCGATCCCTAAACCAACTACAAGCCCCAAGTATGGTGAAATATCCACAAAACGCATTATAGCGAACAATCCTAATAATAAACCATATAGAACACCAAGTATTAGACCGACACGGATTTCCTTGAAAATAATGTTGATGTTGTTGCCCACATTTACCCTGCCGGTAGCTAAACCGCGAACGACCAATGTTGATGTTTGTGTTCCTATATTACCACCCATTCCAATTACCACCGGTATAAATGCAGCCAGCGCCAGTGTGCTTTGCAAGGTATTATCAAAGATACCGATTATCGCTGCGGCGCAAACACCACCGACCCAACTAGCAAAGAGCCAGGGCAAACGGCTGCGGGCATTGTCCCATGAAGATTTCATGAGAATTTCCCTATCCTTACCGGCACCAGCCATTTGTAAGAAATCTTCGGTTGCTTCTTCCCGGATGACATCCACAATTTCATCCACAGTAACGATACCCAGCAATTGACCTTCTTGATCGATAACAGGAACAGCTAAATAATTATATTGAGAAACAATTCTGGCAACCTCTTCCTGATCAGTTTCCGGGCGTACAGTTTGTAGGTGTCTGATCATGATATCCTTTAGTCTGGTATCTGGCGGTGTCGTCACCAGATCACGCAAAGAAATGATACCGACCAACCTTTCATCCTCATCAATTACATAGAGGTAAAATACCATCTCTGAAGATTCATGATCCTGCAGTGCGTTGATTGCCTCTTTTGCTATAGTATTTTCATGCAGCGTAAATACATCAGTGTACATAAGTGTACCGGCACTGTCTTCCGGGTACCCCATAATCTCTTCAACTTCTTCTTGTTCTTCACTTTTCAATAACTCCAGAATGGCCTGTGCAGCCCCTTCATCAATCACACCAAGTATAGACGCCTGATCATTTGAGCTGGCGAATTCTATTAGATCTGCCACATGTTGCGGTGTTTCATTTTCAATTAATCGTTTGATTATCGATTCATCGAGTTCACCTAAAAATTCACCGGTGTGTTCACTAGGCCGCATTATTGTAAATAGTTCGTTTTGTTCAATTTCACTAAAGAACCGGAACAGCAAGGCCATATCAGCAGGGTGCGTTTTTTCGATCAGTTTGGTCAAATTGGTATTTGCCTTGCGTCTTAAGAGACGGCGAAAA
This sequence comes from uncultured Fidelibacterota bacterium, assembly GCA_913062595.1. GTDB lineage: Bacteria > Fidelibacterota > Marinisomatia > Marinisomatales > TCS55. Next base: position 26,343 of record CAJXWT010000007.1, on the reverse strand, counting down.
GTGTCCCGCAGGATAACAATTTCATTGCTGAACATTTTCTGTCTCATGCCACCACTCCAGAAACTTTATTTAAGCGTATAAAACCAGCCCACAGGCTGATAGCAGACAAGGCAAGAAAAATCGGTGATACATGATTATTCCATAAATAATATTGTTCGATTGTATCTGAATAATTTGTAAGGATCAGGGCCGTACCATTATTTAAGCTATGCAGAATAAGACTAGTTAATATTGAACCTGTCCTCCAGGCCAGATAACCAAGTATTATCCCCAAGAAATAGATTTGTATAACCCACACTGGATTCATATGTATGAATGCAAAAAATAGGCTGGTTATCAATACAGCACGGGTGATATCCTGCCATGATTCTTCCAGCAGTTTTTGTAAAAAACCCCGAAAAAGTATCTCTTCACCCAGCGGTGCTAATATAACCACAGTTATTGCCAATAATAGGCCAATAAGTGTCGAGTCTATGATCAGAATATCTGATAGTTCAGTCAATACTTGTTCGTGTCCAAATGCGTATGCCAGAATACGATCCATCTCATCCACTAAAGGTATCAATCCCAAGGATATAAGTACTACGCTAACGACAACCGGAGAGCTTATTGCCCGGATACGAAGCCGGCTAAGAATGGGTTCTTTTCTACTGATTAAAAATAGTAATAGGGGGACAACCATGAAACCCTGCCCGACAAACAGGGCGGTATAATTATAGAAGTTTTGGCTATGCTCGTTTGATTGTACGGTGCCTGCCGCGGCGATAATTGACGCTATCGCCAGCGAGGAGAGCACAGAAAAAATGACCACTCCAAATGCTAGTTTGACTGAGACAGTTTGGTTCATTTGTCAGTTCAGACCCAGGTTTATCCTGTTCTTGTCTATCCATTTTCGAAAAATTACGGTTATTGGTCCTGAAAGGAAAGAAGTTCAATTAGGTTCCTAATTACAGATTATTTAAGCAATATAGCATTATACTGCCTGCGACTGCAGCATTTAGCGAATTGCCAGATCCTTTTGCAGGTATGGATAAGGAATACTCGATATGGTTACTATTTTCTTTTGATATACCATGTGCTTCGCTGCCGATAACCAACACCCAGTCCTTAACGCTGTGATTAAAATTGACAATAGGCATGCCTCTGTGGTCAGCGCCAATAATTGAATGATCTGAACTTTTGAATTGATGTAGATCGCAATTTATTACCATTTGTAAAAAAAAATGTGCGCCCATACCGCTACGCATCACTTTTGGATTGAAAGGGTCAGCGCAATTTGATGACAACGCTACCTGTGTTGTGCCGAACCATGCTGCCGATCGTAACAATGTGCCAAGGTTGCCGGGGTCAGCGATTTTGTCTAAATAGAGCCAATTAGACGCCAAGGTCGAAGGTAATTCCGTTTTCTTAGGCAATGAACAAACAGCTAGAATTCCCGGTGGAGTCACTGTTTGCGTGATCTTCTTCATAGTTTTTTCATCTATGAGCTCTGGTTTCAGTACCTTGTTAAACCGGTTAGACATTGATTGATAATCGATAGATTCCTGGAATCTAGCGGTGACAAATATTCTGTTGATTGGTGCCTGGGCACGCAAAGCGGATCGAATGATGCGCAATCCTTCAATCAAATATAGACCGGATTCATTACGACCTTTTTTGGTAGACAGCCAGGACAGTTGTTTGATGTCAGTTTTACTGATCATCGTCTGTAAACCACTTTACCGTTTACAATTGTAAAATGAACGTTTACACTGGGAATTTGTGCTGGGTCAATTGTACTCAGGTCCTGAGACAGGACCGTGAAGTCGGCTATATATCCCGGCTTTATTTTTCCAAGGTAGGATTCGGCAAACATACTGTATGCGGCCCAACTGGTAATGGAGGCCAGCGCCTGGTCTATGGTCATTCGTTCATTTGCCTGCCATCCTTCAGCAGGCCATCCGCTGGTGTCTTGCCTGGTTACAGCTGCGTGTATACCCAATAGTGGATTTGGAATTTCCACTGGTGCATCGGACCCGCCGGGGATAATGCTACCTGTTTGTAATAGCGATTGCCAAGGATATGCTTCATGAAGGCGTTCGTCACCTAGTCGTTCATCTATCCAATACATGTCGCTGGTACAATGTGTTGCTTGCATCGAAGGGATAACGCCCAAATCAAAATAACGGGGCAGATCATCGCTGTGGATGATCTGCGCATGTTCAATTCTGTTTCTGGCATTTTGGTTGCCGGATTCTTCAAATATATCAAGTGCCAGTCGGTTCGCTCGATCGCCAATACAATGGATTGCAACTTGAAATCCCGCTGCATTGAATTGGTTTACCTTCTCAGTTATTTTTCTCTCATCTGTTAAATTAAGTCCGATGTTTTTTGGATCATCTGCATATGGTTCTAGTAACGCCGCGCCGCGGGAACCCATCGCTCCATCAAAATATATTTTTACAGTACGGACAGATAAAAATTTGTCAGTGATATCTGGACCTTTGGTTAAAAATTCCTGATAATCCTCAGAGTTGTTATTCAACATGGCGTTGACGCGGATAGTCAATTGTTCTTGTGCAATTAATTCTTTCAGTATGTGAACTGTTTCTATATCTGTTCCAGCATCATGAATTGCGGTCAATCCAAATTGATTCAATTTTCTAACAGCGTTTATTATTTGTCGTCGTTTATCATTTTTACTATTATCAGGAACAAACTTTTTAATCAAATCCATGGCATTATCAATAAATACTCCGGTTGGATTGCCACTGCTGTCACGGAGAATTTTACCGCCTATAGGATCCGCTGTATTACGGTCTATACCGCATATGGATAAAACATTTGAATTCACCCAGATAGCGTGTCCATCTATTCTATGCAAATAGACTGGTTGATCGACTGCCACCTTATCGAGACTTTCTTTATTGGGATATTGTATTATTTCCCAGTCATTTTGATCCCAACCACGGCCTATTATCCATCGCTCAGAGCCATCATAAACTTGGGCAACTATGCTGGTGATCTCTGCCGCACTTTTGGTTCCCACCAAGTCAAGTATCTCCATTGCTTTACCATACCAAACCAAGTGCAAATGAGCATCCATAAAGCCAGGATACACGACACCCTTTTCCAGGTTGATCATTATATCACCGGTCAAATCCTCACCAATAGAAGTGATTTTCCCATCAGCGCAGGCAATTGAATTTGCTGCTGGGAAAGAAGGTATGACGCAATTACTAAATACGGTTACCTTGGGTTGATCACAACTGGTCATGAAAATAACTGAAAATACAATATATAACTGTTTTACAAGAGCTACGTTCTTCATTTGATTTACCATAGGAAAATAGTATGATTATTAGATTGAGAAAATGGGTGATTAATAATGTTTCTATTGAATGACCTAAGGAAGCCCGCTAATTTCCTCGTAATTAATCATTATAATTATAATATGTCCAAAGGCGTTACACCCCAAAGTAAAGATTATGCTGCCTGGTATACTGATGTAATTATTAAAGCAGGTTTGGCTGATTATGGCCCTGTGAAAGGTACAATGGTCATCAAACCCTATGGGTATGCATTGTGGGAGAATATCAAAGGAGCGCTGGATGCCATGCTGAAAGCCACAGGTCATGTGAATGCCTATTTCCCACTCTTTATACCAAAATCATTCTTTGCAAGTGAAGCGGAGCACGTTAAAGGTTTCGCTAAAGAATGTGCGGTGGTGACCCACCATCGACTGCGTGCCACAGCTGATGGAAAAGATCTGGAAGTTGATCCAGATTCCAAGCTTGAGGAAGAAGTAATTGTTCGGCCCACGTCGGAAACAGTAATCTGGTCGATGTATAAAAAATGGATTCAGTCTTATCGTGACCTTCCGCTATTGATTAATCAATGGGCAAATGTTGTTCGCTGGGAAATGCGTACAAGATTGTTTTTACGGACGACAGAGTTCTTATGGCAAGAAGGGCATACAGCCCATGAAACTGCCGATGAAGCAGAGCAAGAGACCCTGAAGATTTTAGAAATATATAGACAGTTAGCGGAAGACTATCTTGCAATGCCAGTGTTAACCGGATTAAAGACCGAATCGGAAAAATTTGCTGGTGCTGATAAAACCTATTCCATTGAGGCGATGATGGGAGATAAACGCGCGCTCCAGGCCGGCACTTCGCATAATTTGGGACAGAATTTTGCGAAGGCTTTTGATGTGACCTTTCAAGATCGGAATAATCAGAAAAAGTATGTATATGCTACCAGTTGGGGCGTGAGCACCAGATTGGTCGGTGCTGTTGTGATGGCACATGGGGATGATAAAGGTTTACGGATACCGCCAAAAATTGCACCAGTACAGATAGTGGTGATACCAATTGTAAGGAGTGAGGAAGACCAGGTGAAAATAAAGGAATATGTGGACATTTTTTTAGGCGACTTAATAGACCAAGGCGTTCGTATAGAAGTGGATTGGAGTAATAATTCACCAGGGTTTAAGTTTAATGAATGGGAGATGAAAGGTGTCCCGATCCGCTTAGAAGTTGGTATGCGAGATATGTCAGATGAAGAGGTGATTCTCGTGCGTCGCGACAATGGTGAAAAGCAGGCCGTTCAAGTAAAGGAATTGAGAAATATTATACCAAAAATGTTAGCCGAAATACAATCATCACTGCTACAGCAAGCAAAAGATTTCCAACATGCCAATACAAATAGCGTAGATAATTATGGTGATTTCAAAAAAATAATTTCAAATAATGGTGGCTACATTCGTTGTGGTTGGGACGGTACCCCTGAAACAGAAGATGCTATAAAGAATGAAACCAAAGCCACCATCCGCTGCATTCCTTTTGATAGTGATCCCTCTGGTCTAACTTGTATTTATTCTGGTAAAGAAGCGCAGCACGAAGTTGTTTTTTCAAAAGCGTATTAAACCTAATATATGATTGTTCACTCGCCGGCGGTGGTTTTAAGACGCTTTTCTTATAGTGATACAAGTATAATTGCGCGCTGTTTCACGCAGGAAATGGGAAAAATAAGTTTTATGGTGCGCGGCGCGAAGCGTAAAAAATCACCCCAGACTGCTTTCTATGAACCAATGAGCCATCTTGATCTGGTGTTTTATTATAATGAACGCCGTGATATGCAAACGGTAAGCAAGGCCAATTTCGCAACCACCTATAAAAATATTCATGGAGATTTAAAGCGTATTGCTTATGGCATGGCCGTTATAGAGTTAACAGAAAAGACAATAACAGATTATGATCCGCACAGCGAATTATTCATCGAGTTACTAAATATACTGAATACAATTGATAGGAGAGCGGATCATTTAAATCTGGTATACTGGTATTATCAAATAAAATTATTAACATTACTTGGTTTTAAACCGGATCTGGATAAGAGGGAGTTTGCTGGTTTAGTGTTACCTGATCTCACTAAGGGTCCAAATAGTGCGCAAATATTATCATTTTTAATATCTGGCAACCTATCAGATACTGGTTTCCAGTCCAAATTAAACGAATTATCTGTTTCTTCTAAGGATCGTAAAGTAATCAGTCAGTATATCAATACTTGTTTGTATTACCACTTTGATGGTTTAAAAGAACTGAAATCACTTAGAGTATTAAAGGCCCTGGTAACTGCATGAGTAATACGGTATATACAGGCATATTAACTGCTGATGAAACCAATAGTTTTCTTCTGAGAAGTGACGGTAGTCGTGTTCTTGAAGAGAATCGTATTTGGGATGGTTATATCAAACATTGGGCCGGGCAAAATGTTTGTGCTCGTCTGCTCCCACAGAAAGATTATGAAAATGGAGAGCCTATTGTAATTATCTGGCCGGATATATTACTGGCTAATGTTGATTTTATGGAACTTTATTATAATGAACGATTAGTGAAATATTGGCCTTCTTTATTTGGTCATAGCGCAATATGTGTAAACGGCAGAATTTATAATTATTCTCATCTAATCAATGAGAATGAAGTAATATCGATTGAAGAGTACTTTTATCGTCCCGCACTTGGGGAGTTTGGACCATCCCCTAGTACGGGGTTATTCGAAATTTTAGATGATGGTACTGCTTACTACGATAAGTTCGGTCGGAATTTCATGCGCACGATTCATGTGTTACGTGTAGAAGGGATTAATGGTTCTCAGATGCGCTCCATTTTTGATAGATTTCTTGAAATGATTCATAATACACCTGTGAACCCAAAAAAGCCGGAAAAATGGGCAGATTTCAATTTATTCACTAATAGTTGTTCTACGCTCATCAAGTTTGGATTACGAAAATATGGATTTTCTAAAATAAATGGATTCCTGCCGCGGGATGTTTTTGTCAGTGCTGCTTATGAAATACTTAAATATCAGAACAAGGAAAATCTATCTGTTTCCATGTATTCCATGCCGCAGTTGAAAGTGCCAGAAGCACCATACAGTAAAATGAGCCCCATTACAAATCCAAAGAATTTGTTTCTAAACAAAAAATTACCTGCTTATAATTAACTATGCGGTACCAATTTCAATCTGAACAGGGAGATTTTTCCTTTCGCCCAAGAATATTCACAGAGGCGATTAAAATACTGATCGGGGCAAATATTATTATTTTCTTGCTTAAAATAATTTCTCAAAATCCCGCAACACCATTTTTCAATCCAGTAGTAGACCTATTTGGTCTCTCATCCAGTGCGGTATGGCCAAGAATTTGGCAACCATTCACTTATCTATTCATCCATAAGGATTTTCTGCACGTATTTTTTAACATGTTTGTTTTGTGGATGTTTGGTTCGGAATTGGAATCAATATGGGGCCGTAAAGCCTTTTTACGTTATTATTTTACAACCGGTGTAGGTGCTGGATTGGTATGGCTAGTGTTAAATCTAAGTAACGCCAATCATACCCTTGCCGGGGCCAGTGGAGCAGTGTATGGCATATTACTTGCATTTGGTATGATGTTCCCGAATCGTACTGTATATCTGTATTTCCTTTTTCCAATTAAGGTGAAGTATCTGGTTATGTTTTTGGTGGCAACGGAATTTATTCTGTCCATGAATACCACATCTGATATCAGTCACATCACTCATTTATCAGCTGTGGTCATAGGCTTTGTCTATCTACGTTACTTTTGGCGCTGGAAGGATATACGATTCTCTATTCGGAAGTATGTCAGCGAATTCGGCCTAACTGTCCAGCATCAAAAAGAAACCCGCCGCGCCAAGCTACAGCAGGAAGTAGATCAAATCCTCGATAAAATCAATGCGGTTGGTTATGATGGATTAAGCAAGGAAGAGAAAGAAACTCTGTATGCTACCAGCCGCAAGCTGTACCGCGATCGACAAAAAGATTAATTCCTTCACTGATATAAATGAGCCAAACTTTTACGATATGACTCATAAAACCGGTCTAGTTGATTGTCTACTTCGGGGTCACCAACTGCTTGGTGGCTAGGTAGTAATTCCAAGTTAACACCTTTCGCTATTAATCTTTCCGCAACCTCACAACGGATCATATTTATGATTAAAGAACCAATTACAGTAGACACCGGACCTGTTTTCCAATCCAATCCTTCTAGTTCTATGATGCAATCGCCCGGGGGGCATTGACTGTCGATAATAATATCTGCTACATCGGTCAGTTTCTTCCCACTGTGATGCCCTGGCTTAGATGATTCACAGTGTTGCCGCGCAACCATGGCAATGACCGGCAACCCCCGTTCTTTAGCCCCCAATGCCATTTCTACTATTAATGGCCTGATACCGCTAACAGAAATAACGATCATGACATCATGTGGTCCGAACTTGAAACTCTTTAATATTTCTTCAGCATAACCATCATATTTTTCCAAATACATTGACCCTCTGAGTCCATTGGTACCAATTATGGCAGCGTGATTGGAGACCGCATCTTCCACAAGTGCAAAAAACCCTGGGAAACAACCCTGTCTTGGTATCATCTCCTCACACATGATACGAGAATGACCAGCACCAAATAAAAATACCAGTCCTTTCCTACTGATACTATCCGCGCAAACCTCAGCTGCTTGAACGATATTGTCTATTTCGTTTTTTTTCAGCTGCTTGATTAGTTCTAGTGTTTTATTAAAATATTCTATACCAGCATTCATACCATTAATCCTTTCAAATTATTTTTATCTATTTAAATTATTTTATTAGTTCAATTCTGTGATAACCAATGCTGCACCACCCAGAATCCCCGCTTCTTCGTAAGAGGACATTTTATCCAATTTTATTTCCTTTTCCGGAATCAAATTTATTCGTTTTTTTATACTGTTCGTAATGCGAGCTACAATTTCATTATCTGCTTTTAACAAACCTCCGCCGATAAGTACAGTATCCGGATCAAATGCAAAGATCAGGTTGGTGATCAATACAGTTATTTCTTCTTCCAGCCTGGTGACTACACTTTTAGCGAAATCATCGCCTTTATGCGCAGCTATATATATATTCTTAAAACCAAAATCATAGGGATCATAATTTTTTACCACGCTTGTTTCAATACCAGCGAGCAATGCATTATTTACCTTATCCACTATACCGGAGTGTGAAGCATGCACTTCTGCCGCCCCCGCATTACCACATACATGGCTTTCGCCATTAGGATCGTGGCTCATAAAACCAAAATGCCCAGCGGAAAAATGTTTCCCCCGCAGCACTTGACCATTAATTATAATAGCACCACCTATGCCGGTACCAAAGGTTAAACCAATTACATTACGGCTACCTTTTGCTTTACCAAAATAGGTCTCACCCAAGACCATTGCGTTAACATCATTGTCGCAGATTACTGGTTTCCCAAATACGGAGGCAAGATCTGGTCCTATATACCGGTTTTCCATGTATTCCAGTTTTCCTCTCAACCAAATCACTTTCCCCGTTGCTACATCAATTCTTCCAGGACAGCCCACCCCAAAACCAATGATAGCATCCTTATTGTCAAGTGTTTCCAACAAGTTATTTGTTTTGTTACCCAATTGTTCGATGAAGTCATTGTAGGCAGTAATTTTACCTACTGGCATTAGGTCTTTGCACAGTATAGTCCCAGCTTTATCAACAAACCCTATCTTTATAGATGTGCCTCCAATATCTATGCCACCATATATTATCATGCTTCGCTTCTATATTGGCGTTATATAAACGGGTATAATTCTTAGGATTATACCCACATTTTCTCTATTTCTTCTAAGCTGACGCCCCTGGTTTCTTTTACCATAGTCCATGTGAAAATAAAGGCAAGGAGACAAATAAAGGAAAATATATAGAATGTACCCCCACCAAATCTTTCCATCATGACTGGAAAAAGCTGCATCAGTATCACGTTACCTAACCACAATACCATAGTCGCAACAGATAAGGCCTGTCCTCGCACCCTGGTAGGATAGATCTCGGATAAATATACCCAAATGACTACGCCTATACTCATGGCGAAGGAAGCAATGTAGGTCATAATCCATAGCAACGTCCATTTTGCGCTGATCATATCGCTTTGCATACAGAAACCCACGAGTGTCATGGAGATACCCATGCCAGCAATACCCACCAATAAAAGAAACTTTCTACCAGCCTTATCAATCATAGCCATGCCAACAAAGGTAAAGATCAGATTTGTTATGCCGATTATTACAGAGGCCAGCAGTGCAGAATCTGTTTTGAAACCGGATTCTAGAAAAATGATTGGACCGTAGTAAATAATTGTGTCGATCCCGGTAATATGGGCAAATAGCGAAAAAAGAATACCCACTATCAGTACGCGCCGTAATGATGGATGCAGTAATTCTTTTAAAGACGTCTTTTTTTCTGCCAAAGATTTTTTTATTTTTTGCAATTCATGGTCAGCATTTACTGCCCCAGCCACAACTTTGAGAACATCAAGCGCATCCTTTTCCAGACCTTCTTTTGTAAGCCACCGTGGTGATTCCAGGATAAAGAAAAGTCCCATAAGAAAAGTAGTTGCTGGCAATATTTCAGCTACCAGCATATAACGCCAATTATTAATACCAGTGTCTACCAGTAACCAGTTTGAGAGATAGGATAGTAATATACCGACAACAATGGCCAGTTGGTTCAATGCCACTAGTCGCCCGCGAATTTTAGCAGGTGATATTTCAGCGATATACATAGGAGATACCACCGACGCAACGCCAACACCTATACCTCCAATGAACCTGGCGATTACCAATTCAGTAAAAGATCGGGGTAGGGCGGAAAGGATGGCTGAAACGATAAAAAGAACCGCACACAGAATAAGGACCTTTTTCCTACCAGTCCAATCTGCAATTGGCCCGGCAATTAATGCGCCAATTACGCAGGCGATCATCAGGTTACTAACAGCAAACCCCTCCTGGTATGAATTTAAATAGAATTCTAACTTGATAAAGGGTATCGCTCCAGATATGACCCCAGTATCAAACCCAAATAACAAACCACCTAGAGCAGCTACCGTCGAAAAAATCAGTAGTTGATTTTTATTCGTATCAATTTTATCAGACATGAAACTTTTATTCTAGTTGGCTGCTGCACCAGCGCTCGCCGTTTTCCAGTACATGATATGGTTGATTGATTTGCTCAGCCTCTGCAATGAATTCATCAGGGTTTTCAGTATTGAATTCGAACATATTGTAATGATGTGGGATAACTGAACGGGCCTTCACCCTTTTTGCCAGCCATGCAGATTCATTACCCCACATATTCCCAGCAACACGTCGTTCTGGTCTCCGTCCATTAATTGGTAAAAACATGACGTCTAGGTTGCATTGCGCTAAGGTATCTTCCATCTCATCGTATTCAATAGTATCTCCGCTATGATAAACAGTCCATGGACCGAACCGCACTATGTATCCTAAATAATAATGGTCATCGTTTTCATCAGTTTCCACCTCTTCATGTGCTGATGGTATGGCATGGATTAAAAACCCATTTGACTCAACGGTATCACCTGCATTCATTAGTGATAATCTATCTTTTGGTAGATTGGATCGCTCCATGGCAATATCTACTACTGCGGCAGGTACCACTAGGTCAAGATTGATATTGGATTGTACCAGTGGCTGTAAAGTTTCAGGATCTAGATGATCAGTGTGCGAATGACTAGCTGTAACTACATCAATAAAGTCAAGCTGTAGTGGATCAATAACACGTTTAGTCATACGTACGTGCGGTTTATCAGTTTCAGCGTATTTTTTAGTTAAGGATTCTGATAGGTAAGGATCCATAAGCAAATGTTTACCCAGCCACTGGATAAGAAACCCACTTTGGCCCAGCCACCAAACGTTAAAATCATCTGTATCATTTTGGTGCTTCTTTACGTCAGCGAGGAAAGTATTTCCCGAGCAGTGAGGTCTGCGCATCGCGCTATAGTTCAGCCTTTACTTTGTTTACTCCAGCAACCATATTTTGCAATTTTTCTTTTGCAGCCCATCTAGCAGTTTGGCTGAGTCCGCAATCCGGTGCAAATGATAGCCGTTCTGCTGGCGCATAGTCTAAACATCTGCGTACTCGCCGCACTACTTCTTCAACTGGTTCTATGTAATAGCTTTTTACATCAATGATACCAACGGTCACATTTTTCTTTTTCGCAATTTCTCCAATTATTTCCAATTCAGAGAATTCTCTACTTGCCATTTCAACGTGGATTTCATCTACTTGCATTTCTAGAAATGCAGGGAACATCGGGCTGTATTGCCTTGGGCTCACAGCCCGACCTTTATAATTACCGAAACACAAATGGGCCGAAAGATGTGTTTTTCCTATAATCGGTTCAACAGTACGGTTAAAAATATCAACAAATTTTACAGGATCTTCTTTGTAGGCATAACAACTCATTGATGGCTCATCCACCGTTATTTCTTTGCATCCAGCATCCAATAATCGCTGTAATTCTTCCCTGACGATTGAAACTAACGCTTCTGTTATGATATAACGGTCTGGGTACTGTTCATTGGGTAGTAAGCGACCGCTTAATGTATAAGGACCAGGAATGCTTGCTTTAAGGATGGGTCCCGGGGGCGCTAGTTTCTGAAGACGTTTATAATCCTCTACCACGCCCAATCCATTTGGTGCGGATAATTCTCCATGGATACTATATTTACCCCGCTGGTCATGCGCTGGCGGTCCGAATTGTCTGATATTAATTACCGTTTTTTCAATACCTTCAATGAGGCTGTAGAATGACAAATTAAAATCTCTTCTGGACATTTCTCCATCAGTTATTACATCTAACCCCGCAGAAACCTGATCCTGGATCGCAACGATTACCGCATCATCGATAAGTTCATTACGGTCTAGATCGCCGAGTGATATGATATTGCTAAACGCATATTCATACCATCCGGGAAGGGGGTAGCTTCCAATAACGGTTGTTCTGAATGGTATATTTTTCACAGTACTAATCCTTGGCTGTGATTGACATTATTAAAAATGGTTTGCAAATAAAACTTATTCCTATCTTTTATCGAGAATTTCCTTTGTTAGTTTAAATATTGTATCAAAATCGGAAGTCGCAATCAAGTCACGATTTACAATTTCCGTCATTCCACAGGCAGTAACACAGTCGAGTTTTAGATAAGTAGCAACATTGTCTACTGTTATGCCGCCTGTTGGTATAAATGAAACATTCGGGTAGGGTGCACTTAATGCTTTCAGTGCGCTTACACCACCAAATGCCTCAGCCGGGAAAAATTTTATTAGGCTCAAGGAATTTTTAATTGCTTGCTGAATTTCACTTGGCGTACAACATCCCGGTATAAATTGTACTTTGTTTTTCTGGCATTCAGCTACTAACGCTGGGTCAAATCCTGGAGATACAATGAAATCTGCACCTGCCTCTATCGCAGCCTTCAATTGTTCTTTATCAATAACTGTTCCTGCGCCAAGAGTAAATTGGCCAAAACTGGCGAAAGTTCTTAGTGTTTCCACCGCAGCTTCTGTACGGAATGTTATTTCGGCGCAATGCAGCCCCGCGTTAAGCAAAGTTTCAGCAAGTGGCGCTGCGTGTTGCGGGTTATCAATGGTGATCACGGGGATTATTTGTAGCCGTGATAAGGTTGCCTGTATACTGTTTTTAATGATCATTACTGACACTCCAGCCGCCATCAACGCTAAGTACCTGTCCAGTAGTGAATTTCGAATTATCTGACATGAAATAAACTGCCGCCCCATCCAAATCGGCTGGTTTTCCGATCCGCCCACCATCTAGAGGTTGTTTACCGGCGATGTAGTCCATAATATTATTGTCTGATTGTGCTCTTTCAGACATGGGCGTTGCCACTAGCCCGGGTGCAATTACATTAAAACGAATGTTTTGGTTTGCGTAGTAAGATGCTAGTGATTTGGTAAGCCCAATAACAGCTGCTTTTGTACCAGCGTAGGCATGGGTAGCAAAGTATTTAGATGAAGGCGAAAAGCCTAACACAGAGCTCATGTTCAAAATAGTTCCTCCATCGCCCTGTTTTAGAAATTGTTTGATTGCTGCACGATTTGAATAAAAGATAGCATCCAGGTTTGTTGACAAAGTATAATCCCAGCCTTCGTCAGAAATTTTGTGTAATGGACCATCACCTTTACCGCGTCCACTCCCGCCGGCAACATGATATAACCCATGTAGGGAACCATATTCATCTACGGCCAATTGAATCCCTTCCTGTGCTGTTGTAGAATCAGCTGCGTTCCCTTGTATTGCTGTTCCATGATTACCTAATATTTTTTGGGTTTTTGTGATCCGATCTGGTTTGCGGCCAATGGCGATCACATTTGCTCCTTCATTAACAAAAGCACTTGCCGCCGAAAATCCAATCCCCGAAGTACCGCCGACAATGACAATATTTTTATTAGATAACAACATGTTGTTCCAGAAGCACTTTACTCATATAAAGATGCAATGTAACAATCATTTTTTAAAGGTTAAATCAATTAAATTGTAACTTCCTATAATAATAAATAATATGTCTTACTTTATAATTTCGTAAAAGACAAGTTACTCTTTTTTAGAGGGTATAAGGAGCATACATGGATTTTGGCACTATAATTGGTCTATTCGCCGGTGTTGGAATTATTGCTATAGGTGTATTAAGGGGCGGCGGTGATTTATACTGGTTTTTTAGTTTGAATTCTGTTCTGATTGTTTTTGGTGGCACCCTTGCTGCAGCCATGGTGAATTACCCATTGAAAAACATACTAGGATTGTTTGGTATCTTAAAGAATGCATTTTCCAGTGAGGAATATGATTATCGTGGTATAATCGGAGAATTGGTAGAAAAAGGGGAAAAAGCGCGGAAAAATGGTGTGTTGTCCCTTGAGGCCGATCTCCCATCAATAGAAAGCACATTTTTACGTAATGGTATAGAACTGGCCATTAATGAAAGAGATCCGGCCCGCTTACGTAATTATCTGAATCTGGAAATGAGCAATATTCAAAATCGCCATAAAATGGGACAGGAGATCTTCTTTTATTTAGGTGCTTATGCACCAGCATTTGGAATGTTGGGCACGGTCATGGGATTGATTATTATGATGAACAATTTTTCGGGTGGTAATGCAGCTGATATAAATAGCATTGATTTTGATGTAGCGAAAAAATTTTCCCAGCTACTTGGCGGCATGGGCTTGGCCCTGATAACTACGTTTTATGGGGTGTTATTGGCAAATCTGGTGTTTTTACCAATTGGTGGCAAACTAACCCGCAAATCCCAGGAAGAGATGATGCTGAAAAGTATTGTTGTTGAAGGGATAATCAGCATTCATTCCAAAGAGCACCCGATTTTAATGCGAGAGAAACTGATGACATTTGTTCCGCAGTCTGCTCGGCAAGAAGACTAGTCTATGGCCATTGATTCCTTTGGCTTGTCCGCTGAGGAGGCCAAGGCAAAAAGTACTGCCTGGGCCGTTACCTACGCTGATCTGGTTACACTGCTGTTGACTTTCTTTATCTTATTATTGGTGATTCTCAATGATGCTGAAAAACACATTGATCGGGTAATCAATTTGCTGTTAGATGAGACCTACCAAGAATTGAAGGAAAATATTGAATCTTCCTATGTATCTGTTGATCGGGTAACAAAGGGTGTGAAAATTACCATGGCAAGCGGTCGATTGTTCAGATCTATGGACGACGGTGTACAAACTCTAGTATATCCACTAATAAGGCAGATCGGCGGCATTGTGCGTGTATCAAAGTTGTTAAATTTAGATGAAGACGAGCGCTTTAATAAATTATTAGGGGCCATAGAGAAAAGAGGCGGTTTTTTAAATGTGGAAATACGATGTGAAGGACATACTGATGACCTGCCGCTTCCAAAACAGGCACGATTTGCGAGCAATTGGGATTTGTCAACTTCACGGGCGTTGAATATTGTAAAACTCCTTAGTGAATTCTCAAGAATACCGGAAAGTAAGTTTTCTGCCATGGGATATGGAAAATTTCGTCCTGTTATCCCGATCAGTTCAGTTGGTAAAAATGCAGTGGATATAAGAAACGCACGGGCGAAGAATCGCCGAGTGGAGATATATATGGATGCTTTTATTAAAAAGAATATACTCACTAATTAAATATAGCTGATGTACCGATTACTTATATATTTGATTGTTTTGCCGCTCAGGCTGATAGGTCAGGAAACCGAGGTGATTAAAAATACAAAAGTATATCTATCCCCTAATGCAAGTAAGGATAATGTTATCGGTGAAATATTTCCCGGATCTTCGGTCACAAAATTGAAAAAAGATAAATCTGGTAAGTTTATTAAAGCCACCATCCAATTTTATATTCCTGTTGAGTCACTTCTTGAAGGACGCGTTTCACATCCAATAGGCACTACACAAATTGCGGATAATGCAAAATACAAATTAATAGAGGTAATTCAGACTGGTACTCAGGTAGTGCTTAAGTTGCGTGTGAAAAATATCAGCCATACCAAGGAATTGGATTTCTCCGCAATGGTTTTATTGAAGGCTATTGGTAAAGGTAGTAATAAAGGGGAGTTAAACCCCTTCCAGGGTAAATATCAAGATCTGGCTATTATTGCTCCCCGAGATTACGTAATTGCTGAACTATTCTATGATTTTAAGTCAAACCCGAAAAATGTAGAGCTGGTCTGTACTGGTAAAATGGGTGGAGATCGAGTCTACTACACTTTGGGGTTCTGAGTTATTCGGGTTTCTTTTCTATTACCTTAAATACTTTTTCACCCTTTTTTGCCATTCTAAATCTTTCCCGAGCAAGTTGTTCAATGTATTTTAAATCAGTAGTGAGTTTATTTTTCTCCGCTTCTAATGTTTGTTTATGCTCCCGGAGTGTAGTAATTGAGGCTTGTATCTCGGATCGCTCAGAACGCAAGAGATATAATTGATACATACCGTGATCTCCAAAGAAAAAAATGATGAGTAACACCAATGCGCCGATAATAAGGATAGCGCGGATCATTTGCTGCTGGATTTGATTCGCCTGCTTTTTATTTTGACGTATTCGTTTGGGATTACTTCTCATTTTCCTCCCAATACTTCTTTACCAGGAAATTGGCTAGTTTCCCCAATCGTTTCTTCTATCCGCAGCAGCTGGTTATATTTGCAAATACGATCTGTACGCGATACGCTTCCTGTTTTGATTTGACCGACACCAGTTGCTACTGCGAAATCTGCTATAGTTGTATCTTCGGTTTCACCAGATCTATGAGAAATAATTGCACCAAAACCAACTTCACTTGCTAATCTAATTGCATTGAGCGTTTCAGTAACTGTACCTATCTGATTTAATTTTATTAAAATTGCATTTATGGCATGCAAATCAATAGCTTTTTGAAGTCTGTCAATATTTGTGACAGTTAAGTCATCTCCAACGATTTGAATCTTATTTCCCAATTCAGCATTCAATTCTACCCAGCCTTTCCAATCATTCTCCGATAACCCATCTTCAATTGAAACGATAGGATATTTATCAACTAGGTTCTGGTAGTATTGAATCATTTGATCTGCTGAAAGAGATTTATTCTCAGATTCAAGCTGATAGTGTTTTCCATCGTAAATTTCACTGGCCGCCACATCTAGTGCCAGATAGATATCTTCACCCACTGAGTACCCAGCTTTATCAATGGCCGTCAGTATAACTTCTATCGCTTCCTCATTTGATCTTAAATCTGGGGCAAAGCCTCCTTCATCCCCGACGGCTGTATTAAGCCCACGTTTTTGTAGAACTTTCTTCAATTGGTGAAAAATCTCTGTACCCATCTGCAGTGCTTGTGAAAAAGAAGATGCGCCGATTGGGAAAACCATGAATTCTTGAATGTCAACATTATTATCAGCATGACTTCCGCCGTTAAGAATATTCATCATCGGAATTGGCATTGTATAATTGTTATTCGTACTCAGATATTCATAAAGGGGTTTGTTAGATGATTTAGCTGCGGCCTTCGCAACCGCAATTGAAGTTCCAAGTATAGCGTTTGCTCCAAGAACGGATTTATTTTTCGTACCGTCCAATGCAATCATATTTTGATCTATGGTCTCTTGTTGCGTTGCATCCAGGCCCTTAATAGCATTTCCTATAATGTTGTTCACATTATCAACAGCCCGGTGTACACCCTTACCTAGATAACGAGATTGATCACCATCACGAAGTTCTACGGCTTCGTGCTCACCAGTTGAAGCGCCAGATGGCACTGCGGCGCGGCCGATACTATCATCCCGAAGGATAACATCCACTTCAATAGTTGGATTCCCCCTCGAATCCAAGATTTCACGAGCGGCAACCGTTACAATAGTTGAATCAGACATTTAAACAGTAAATCATTTTCTCCAAATTAGAGCGATTTTTTATCTGATATCAACTCCTAAGCTCGATAAAATTTTGGAACAAACCACCTTAACTTATTCGTTAAATTCTTACTTACGATGCAAGTTAAGAGGTTTAACGAAAATTTTGCTAAGGCATGGGATGAAATAGTCTGGGGGGCAAATAATGGCACAATATTTCATACCCGTCAGTTTTTAGCTTACCACCCGCCAGATAGATTTATTGATCACAGCCTTGTTTTTTATAAAAAGAATAAACCCTATGTTTTATTACCAGCTGCAGAAGTAACCAATGTACCAGATAAAATGCTGATCTCCCATCCTGGTGCATCGATGGGATCATTTGTAGTACCCGAAGACCTTTCTTTTGCTGACGCACTTGAACTGGTGGAGGCACTGAATAGTTATGCCAAGGACCAGGGATTTTCTGGGGTAAGAATTACCCTGCCACCAACTATTTACAACAAAAGACAATCAAATTATATTGACTTTTCACTCCTGCAATGTGGCTACCAATATTTGAAGCGGGAAGTAAGCAGTATCTTATTTCTAGAAGATTCTATTGAAGAAAATTTGGCAAAATTTAATCCTGCACATCGACGAGCTGTACGCAAGGCACAGCGTATGGACGTGGATGTAAGGCAGACTGATGATATTGACTCATTTTATGAAATATTGCAGAAAAACCTGAAAACACGTCATGGCGTAGAACCTACTCATACGGTGGCAGAGTTAAAGAGTCTGCAAACTTTATTCCCCGACCATGTACAGCTTAATGGAGCGTTTGTTAAGGATATTATGATTGGCGGAGTAGTGAATTTTATTGCCAACAATGATGTGATTCTTGCTTTCTATATCAGTCATGATGAAGACTATCAGGAATATCGACCAATCAACTTATTGTTCTATGAAATTTTCCGCTGGGCAATATCAAATAATTATTCTGTTTTCGATTTTGGAATTTTTACAGTTAATGAAGAACCAAACATGGGCTTAGCCAAATTTAAAGAAAAATTTGGCTCCAGCGGCATCTTCAGAGACACTCTGGATTATCATTTTTAATCAATTGTGATAAAAGAGATAAAAGCACTTACGTTTAATACGTTGGTTTATGGTGCTGGCCATATCTTGGCACGAATTGTCACTTTTTTATTACTGCCATTATATACCAATGTTTTTAATCCAAATGATTATGGCGTTATATCATTGGCCTATACATTTATGGGTTTCATGAGTGTCGTGTTGCATTATGGCCTGGATGCAGCTCTCTTGAAACGATATGTACAGTCTGGTGTATCAGAAAAAACTGGTTATTTAACATCAGCTTGGTTTTCGTTTTTAGTTACATCAATTGGTTTTGGGCTATTAATAACCTTGCTCCGGAGTTGGCTTGGTCCGATTATTCTCGGGTCAACAGATCATAGGTTGATGACATTAGTGGGCTGGATCATTGCAATGGATGTAATGTGGTCGATTCCGCAATTAATTTTCCGTGCAGAAGAAAAACCATATATATATATAACCAATAGTCTGCTGAATGTATTGGGGTCGCTGACGTTGAATTTGTTGTTTGTCTTGAAATTGGGAATGGGAATATATGGTGTCCTGTTAAGCAACTTTATTGTTTCCGGAAGTCTTTTTTTACTGACATTACCTGCTATTCTAAAACGTATTAAATTATCTGCAATCTCTGTGTTAGCGTGGAAAAAGATGATGCGTTTTGGCCTGCCCTTTCTTCCTTCAGGTATATTTGCGATGATAATGGAATTGGCTGACCGTTATATTCTGAAAGAAATGACAGACTTGACTACTGTCGGTATTTACAGTGCGGGGTATAAATTAGGAATGCTAATGATGTTAATCGTAATGGGATTTAATATGGGTTGGCAACCGTTTTTCCTTAAAGTAGGCGGTACGAATGAACAAAAGCCGTTATTTGCCAGAATTACTACTTATGTATTGGCAATATTGGGATTTATCTGGATTATTTTACTGGTCTGGGTGGATGATATAGTTCGGATCCAATTAGGAAGTATTACAGTTTATAACGTTGCTTATTGGTCTTCCACAAATATTGTGCCTTGGATCGCACTAGGATATGTATTCCATGGTTTATATTTGTTGCAATTGCCGGGGGTGTTTCAACAGGAAAAATCAATATGGGTAGCAAGTACTAGAGCCATTGGTGCTCTTAGCAACGTTGGTTTAAACGTTTATCTAATTCCGTATTATGGTGCGATTGGCGCTGCCATTGCTACTTGTGTATCCTTTATGGTAATGGCGGTGATCCTATTTAGTGTTAATCGTACGCTTTATCCAATCGCTTATGAGTGGTCTCGCTTGTTAAGAATTGCAATCCTAATGATTGCTGTTTATTTATTACATGATGTTAGCAGTCATGATCTTTTTGTTAAAGTAATGTTAACATTATTTTATCCTATTGGTTTAACAATGGTGGGGTTTTTGAATCATAGCGAACGAACCTGGATTCGGCGATCCCTTAATGTTTGGCCTGAACAATCGAACTGATTGTCTCCGTGATTCGTGTAACATATGTTTTATCTCCATATTGTTCAAGGGCAATGTGGCGAATTTTATTGGGATCATAAGTAGAGTAGCGATCAATCATCTTCTGCATTGCCTTTGCTAATTTAAACGGATCATTGCGCTTCACTAGCATACCAGTGTCTGGCGATACAATTGATTCTGGTCCCCCGCAGCGTGTCGCTATTACCGGCAATCCCGCTGTCATCGCTTCCACAAGTGCGACGCCAAAAGTTTCTACTTCACTAGATAATACCAGCACATGATGGTGCCTTAGCATTTCGGCCACAGCAGGTTTTCTCTGGTACCCGGTAAAGTTAACACGCTTGCTTATGTTAAGTTTTCGTGATAACAGCTCCAGATTATCTTTTTCCGGACCATCTCCGACAATTGTAAGGACTGCATCAGGCATTTTTTCGATTAGTCTAGCAAAGGCGTTGATCAATATGTCTAACCTTTTTTCCTGGCGCAATAAAGCAATTGCAATAAATGTGAAAGGGCCTTCAATATTTTCTGTTCTTAGCGAGAATGATTGCACATCCGCAGGATTGGGGATTAGCACGATTTTTTCATCAATAATATTAAATCCTGACTGAATATTGTTTTTTAATGCAGCACTGGTGACGATTATTCGCGAAGCATAATTGTAACTGTCTTTGATACATGCTTTTTGAAATGCTGTCCATCCATCAGCAATGATAAATTCTTTCAGGTGTTCAGAAACCATAAAGGGAATTGATTGCTCATGAAGGTTTTTAGCCAGCGCCGCTCCTGCGAAAAGTGATGAATGGATGAAAACTAGGTCTGGTTTACCTTGTTTGGCAATGATATGTTGGACCAATATTGAAATTGATTTTTTATAACTTTTGAATGCTTGTTTAGGTAGCTTGGGGTAGGGATTGAGCGCCTCTGTTTTATACACAATCATTTCATTATCACTTACCGGCATGTTATCATTTGGGTCTGGTTTGAATTTTAGCACATCACGGGCAGAGTGTACGATGTGAGCGGCAATTGTTATGTTGAAACCATGGCGTTGCAGTATTAGCGCCCGTTCCCGAAAAAATGTACCACTTTCCGGGTGGATATTAGATGGGTACCAAGATGGTATAATTAACAGCTTCATTGAATTTGATGTGGTTGTAAATTTACTTTCATTATGATTCAAACCATCAATGAAGATTAATCGATGTTGGTTAGTATTTAACCTTCGTTTTAGTAACTTGAAATGATTCAGGAACTAACCGGTTCCAATTTTCTTTAATCAAGCAAAATTATGAAAATTCTGTACATCTCTCCTGAAAATACCGTTGGTACATTAAGCTTGTGGAAAAAAGCACATGAAGCCCAAGGTAATCAATGTGAGTTTGTTACACTTTTTAAGGCGCGGAACGATTTTGATTCTGGTATATGCTTGAATCTGCCATTAGTTATGGCAAAACCTTGGTATATGACAGGTCGCCATAAATATTACCAGTTTTATAGGGGTCAGTTGGGCGATTACCAAGAAAAGGATGGTTTCCCTCCAATATGGAATCCGCACTCCAAATTGGAAAGATGGTATTTTAGTTTTCGCGATTGGCTGTGGCATTTCAAAATAGAACCAACCATTGAACAATACCAATTATTAGACTTCGATATAATCCATCTCGAATGGGGGCTTGAGTTTTATCGGGATTGTAGTTTTGTTAAACGTCTTGTAGATTTAAATAAGGCAATTACCTGCACCTATCACGGACAAGATTTACGTACCAGAGGTGTACTGCGGGCGATTGACAGGGTAAGTAAATTAAATTTGACCAGTGAAGTTGATTTGCTTGAAAAACATCCCAACATGAAATATATGTTTTTGCCTTTTGATACGAATCAATTCTCACTCAACGTTGCATTGAATGATCCGATCCGCATTTGTCATTGCCCTACAAATCGGCATTATAAAGGGAGCGATACAATTATTCCTATATGCGAACAACTGGCCGAAGAACAGAAAATTGAATTTATTTTGTTGGAAAATAAACCGTTTGACGAGGTGCAGAGCATTAAACAAACGTGCGATATACTCATTGATCAGGTTCATAATCGCGGCGGGTGGGGTTATGGCATGAATTCGGTGGAAGCGCTGGCGATGGGTCTTTGTTGTGTGACGGAATTAGTGCCTGAATACGTGGAATTTATTCCAGATCACCCATTTGTTAATGTCACTGGCGATACTCTTTACGAAACGCTGGTTGATCTGATCAGTAATAATGAGAAAATAATAGAATACCAGCAAAAAGGTCGATCTTGGGTACAAAACTACCACGATCTTTACCAGACTGCAGATATATTGTATGGTTATTATAATGATCTAGGTTGGGTATGAATGAATTAGCAACAGTAGCTGTTGTTGTGCCCTGTAATAACGTAGCACATATCGTTGACCAATGTATTAAAAGTCTTGTTCGGCAAGACTACCCTCAGGATAAATTTTCGATTATAGCCGTTAACGATGGATCTACAGATAGCACAAAAGAACATCTTGAATTTTTTAAAACGCATCCAAACTTTTATTTTTTCAACCATGATAAAAATAAAGGACTATCAGCAGCACGAAATACAGGGATTGAAAACAGTCAATCAGAGATTGTATGTTTTTTGGACAGCGATATGGTCATACAACCTGACTGGTTACAACTAATTGTGGCGGAACTTATGGCTGAAGAAGTTATAGGTGTTATCGGAAATACAACCTTGCCGAAAGGAGAAGAGTCAAATCTACTGGATCATTATTTTTACAGTGCTCAACGTGGCGCGCGGCAATTTGGAGAAAGCTCAGCTATCGGTTGGAGGTGGTTTCTTTTCAATAATACAGCTGTGAAAAGATCTGCCATTAAAAAGACGGGTCTGTTTGATGAAAAATTTACTTCCTATGGTGGCGAGGATACAGATATGGCGATACGTTTATGGCATAATTTCCCCGATGCATTACGCTTTTCCTCAAAAATAAACGCAGAACATCATCACAAAAGAACCTTGAACCAATTTTGTAAACAGATGGAAATATATGGGCAGACCAATCTTCCGCTTCTGTTAGATAGGTACCCAGAATACAATAAAGAATTAGCAGGTGATTTGGTAACTACTTGGAGAGGTAGATTTTTGTTCAATGCACTGCTTAGTAAGCTTTTGCGCTTAATTAATATAATTTTACCTAATATTACAATAACCCGGTATTTGGTTATTTATAGTGTTATCTGCGGTGCTCGAAAGGCATATTATCGTCGGTGATTATTTGCAACTGTATTCAAATTAATTACATTAATCATTATACATTTATTTTAATTCTAATGTTGAAATATATAGAAATGTGCTTAAATTTGGCTAATACAATGAAGATATTCGTAGAAACGAATACAACGCATACCATGAAACGGGGAGAATAGTCCCCGTTTTTCTTATGAACCAAATCAAGGAGGAACAACATGGCTGATCTGTCATCAACCGTTAATTCCGTAGTCGGTGGAATTGTTAGTCTAATTAAAGGACTAATAGTTTTCTTTGTCTTTGCCAATATCCTATATCCAACAGGAATGGATCCAATATTGGGTCTTACCGAACTGGTAAATTCCTTTATGGATGGCGGCCTGGCAGGCCTACTCGCACTGTTAATATTTGTTTCTTTCCTGTAGGTTGAAACAATAGGGTATGACGTTGGGCTCTCTTTTCGAGGGCCCAAACTCTACCTTAACATATAGGAGGATAAATATGAATGATGCGATAGTAAAGATTACTGGTTGGATTACACAATTAACTGATTTACTAATTAGTTTAGTAGTTCTCGGTATAATCGTTGGCATATTGTTCAACGACCCTTTCGGTGTAATCGCAGGTGTAGGCAACTTATTCTCGCAAATTGGCGATAATGGATTAGCGGGTTTACTAGTTCTATATCTGGTTTATATGATGTATCCGAACAAATAAACCGATTGTCACATTAATTAATGAAAACGCCCCATTATAAGGGGCGTTGTCATTAATATATCATATTTCTGATTTTCAGTTAAATAATATATGAACTTTGGTCATGGCCAGTGTGGTTATTCAAAGAAAATTGTTAATGTATGTAGCTGTTTTATTTTTAATTAGCGGGTGTACTGATTACAAGTTTGGCCAATTAGATTTACTCCCCAAAACAAATATAAAAACAGCATTGGATAATTTGACTGTGCTTATTCCCCATAGGTACAAGGAAAGGATTACGAGACGCTATACAGATGGATCACCTGCCATCATTCGTACATATGATATAATGTATAATGATCTAAAGAAAGAAATGCGCTATCACCAAACGGGATCATTGCGACACGAAGCAATGTATGTCAATGGAACAATTGCTCCTGATAATTCAGCTATCTGGTGGTATCCTAACGGAAATCGCACCTCATTACTCGTAATTGATGATGACTTTAATATGGTTCAAGGTACTATTTGGTATGAATCTGGACAAATACAGTTTCATTTTGAAGACGACGATTATTACTGGTGGAATGAGGCTGGTAGAATTGATCGTAAGGGCAGTCTAATTGATTCTAGTTGGTCGCTACCTGTGTGGTCGTATCGCGGTCGTTTTATTGGCACTCGCCAACTAACACAGCTTGAAAACCGTTTTTGGATAGAAAAGTGGGTGCTGTTTAATAATGATTTACAACCAGTGATAACTGGTAATGTTGCGTGTTCAATGCGTGACAGTTCTACTGTTGATAGGATCATTAATGAAGAATGGTTGTTACTTGATTCGGCCAAAAGTGTAGCAGAATTGCAAATAGCTGCCCAAAGGTTGCTCAATTTGATTCACGGAGGCACCCATTTTGTTACTGGATCTGATTGGTATTTAAATGATGATGTAGATTTATTAGAACCAATAGATAGCTTGGGAGGCAATGAAAGTTTTATATCATTTATTGGCGGTGAACCCAGCAAGTACTTTAAGGGAAGACACTTCAATCAGAATTATTATTTGGAATTTTTCCCCGATGGCTATTTTACACATTTGTGGTATGATCACTATACCGATTCAGGATATTTCCGCGTTAGCCCTTCCGGCAACCGTTTATTTTTACATTACAAATCAGGCATCTATTCGGGTGAAAGCCATGCAATAGATATCATCAATCATCGTAAAATTCATTATCGATTCCGGAATTGTTCCTATTTCATTGCCCCAAAACGAAATTAGCTTACCTTGAATAGCTAGTATCATTGTCTTCATTAATGTCGTCCCTGCTAAATCTGCTATTTTCAGGGATCTTTGATAAATAAGGTGCGTTAATTTTACAGGTCAGTTTTTAGTTAGTGCATTTGCAATCAATTAAGTCCGGGAATAACTTCGTACCCATGAGCGCCAGATTTTTCAAAGGTTTATCCACCTTTGTACTTTATATATCTATTTCATTCACTGCAATAGCCAGCGGTGCGTCCATAGATGTATTGAACCTGATCAATCAAAAGGATAATGAACTGGCGGTATTGGATGGGGAACAGGAGCCTTATGTGTCCGTAAAAGAGGTTTCCAAACTTTTCACAGATAGGTTACCATTTGAAAATGCAGCGCGGCAAAAGATCGTACTATACATAGGTAATCAACGTGTTAAGATATCGAATTCATCCAGCTTCGTGGTTGTTGATGATCAGGTTTTCCAGATGTCCAAGCATGCCCTTGGTAAATATGATGAAATTTATGTGCCCGCGGAATCTTTCTTTTCAATATTGAAGCAGAGTATACTTCCCGGTTTGGATTACGATGCTGCCAAGAAACTACTCAGTCTGAATCTGATCGAATTCAATATAAACGGTGTAGCTATTGAGCAAAAGTCTAATGGAACCATATTGCGGGTTAACACATCGCGGCAATTCTCTGATGGCGACATCAGTTCGTTCGTGAATAATAATGGCTGGTTTTACCTTACAGTAAGAGAAGGTATTGTTGATACATCTATGATAAAGAAAACTGATACCAGGGGTGTAGTTACTAAAGTAACATCAAATC
>CAJXWT010000006.1 GCA_913062595.1 uncultured Fidelibacterota bacterium | reverse complement strand
TTGGTCAAACTTTCATGCACATAAAAATTGGTGTCTACTACCACAACGAGCGAACCATCACTGAGATAGATGCTGAAATTTGACAGGTCGCCGCAACCAATTATCTCTTCCCGGGAAGAATTATCATTATTAGGTATATTATCTGGCAGACGCGAATACACAACACCATTAAAATTCAATGGATAGCGGGCGATCATTTCGATAGCCGGTGGGTAAATTGTATTTACAAAGTTTTGATTTCCAAGATCTTGAGTAGCAATTGGATTGATCATAAGTCCGCTGGCATTTACAACAACATATCCCGGCTGTGGTAGATTATCGCCCATATTATTATTGGAAACGCTGCTGGTCCAAGTAATTCTGCCTCCCGGTGCAGAAATGAGTGCTTCATGGCTGCCTTCGGCAAAAATACCATAACTACTGCCCATTTCACTCCAGCCGGACGTAGCGTTACCAAAAAATAGGCTGGAACTGGAATTATCAGAATCGACTGATATATAGGGACCACCAGTGGAGACATTATATGTACCTACAAGAAAACCGCCTGATTCAATAACAGCATCATCAATATCCACCTCGACCCAACCGGAATCACCGCCAACAGTATATGGTCCGGCTAGAAGCGTGGTGCCGTCATCAGCAAAAACATTTACTTCAATATCCTGGGTATAACTGCCATCAGAAGATACGTGAAAACGGACAGATTGAATAGTTGCTGGGTAGCCTGTGGGTATGAACAACTGGCCTAGACCCTCCCCACCTCCAAAAGATCCGTAGGCATTTTCAAAAGTACCATCATGAGCATAATACCACTCTGCTGGAGGTTCAGCGCTGGGGTAACTCCAACTTAGATAATTGCGTTCATCTCCAGCGGCAACGGAAAAGTGCCAGGGCGGACAGAGATCATCCACAGAAACCATATTGACCGTAAAGTAAGATGTATCTGTGGCCGGAATTGAATAACTGTTTCCTGAGGGATCCACCGCCTCAACAATTAGTGTGTGATCACCTTCTGATAGACCCGTTAGCGGGATAATGGCGTCAGAACTATAAATAGAATCGACCGATACACCATCAACGAAAACTTCAATAAAGCCATCGCAGGACGCACAACCAGGTGCACCCAGGTCGAAATAATCAGCTATGGTGAATGTAGCATCAACAAAATTGGTATCAATCACTGTCCCAGTTGTGGGATAGGTGATTTGGATCGTTTCATCCCGAGGATCCTGACCGATCACAAAAGTAACCAGTATCAAGGTTAGTATCAGTGTTCTAATCAGTTTTCCGATTGGCATTAAGAACTCCATAAAGGCGGATAAATGTATTTTAATCCAAGTCTCAACAATGGACGAAAAATAATGTCCCGGAATTTAATGTAACACCTATGATAATCAACGATATTTGCTAGCACCGCTAACGAGTGTGCCTTAGATCACTTATTATTTTAGCCGAACCATTTTTTTGACAACAGAAAACTCATCAGTCTCAGCCTGAATAAAGTATATACCTGAGGGAATATTCGTACGTAAAGTAAAAGTATAGCGACCACTATTTAAGGATCCATGATGGATAATTCTGACCAATCTACCTTGCAAATCATAAATCGATATTTCGTAAAACTCTGCTTTAGAAATATCCAGATCAATTTTGCAATAACCATTATTGGGATTCGGGTAGATGGCTTTTATACTGAAATCTGCAGGATGATTTTTTCTCTCATCCCGTATCGCTAGTGCACTGTATTCCAGATATTGTAGGCCGCCGGCCTTGGAACCGATTAACAGATCTTCCTGTTCTGAACCAGAGAATGGAATTGGCCATGGTGCCAGGTTTTGGCCGGAATAGGGATATTCTAGTGTGGTCTGCATGATAAGGCTATCCATACCATTAAAGCGCAGCTGGACTAATTCACCGGTCTTATTACCTGCAATTATGGATCCATCAGCTAATATTGCCGGGGAAGCATCATCACCAATATCCAGTTGAGCTGCTAGTTGTAGAGTATTTATGTCACCATTATTAATATATATTGCAACCATACCGTCTTTAGTACCTAATACCAGATCATCATCGCCGTCCTGATCCACATCTCCCCAAACAGGTACGGTTTTCCCAATCAGATCTAACCCCAGATAATGTCCGCTATAGGTCCACCCAGTGTCTGTATTCGTATAATGAAGTAAATACCCGTTGAATTCGCCAATGATCGCATCCAGATCGCCATCACTATCCAGATCATAGAATGATGGCGCCAAGTTTGTTGTTGTAAAATCATCGATAAATGAAGAATCAGTTAACACATACTCTGGATCGTCATTATTGGTGGTATTCTCAAAGAAATAGATCTGACCGCCCCAGGAACTGTTGTCTGGATTAAATTCCGTTCCCACCACAAGGTCGTGGTCATTATCACCGTCCAAATCTGCCAAAACGGGCCTACTGCCGCTAATAAGATCCAGTCCCGGCAACAGGTCCATGGTAACCAGCTGGAAGTCATATTCTGCACCGGCACCATTATTCTTGAAATAGGCCAGGTTATGGATATAATCAGTTCCATAAGCGCCGGAAAGAACACCAACTACAAGGTCACCTGTGCCATCCGGTTCGAAATCAATGATCCGCGGAATGTTGAAACCAGCTGTTTCTAGAAGTCCCAACCCGGGAAAATCATCGACCATCAGTGAGTCAACAAAATGGGGATCAGTATTATTTCCGAAATTTTCCAGGTAAAACAACCCCGGTTGATAAAAATCACCCCAGATCAGATCCAGGTCAGAATCATTATCAAGATCATTAAAAAAAATGCTGTTCGCACCGTGGCGCCCTGGTGTCCAAACTATCTGAATATTTTCAAAATGATCGGATACAAATTCAAATTGCGGCCCCGTATCTGAATATTCCTGTCCTGCGTAATATGTAAGTCTTCCTGTTATGTCACCGATGAAATAATCAAGGTACCCGTCCGCGTCAATATCAGTCACATTAGGGATAACGAACTGACCACCATAAACTGGAAAACCGGACGGGGTTTGCAGTTGGGAATTCACCAGTTGCAATATGCCGTTCATATTGCCATAGTAACTCACATCATCCGTTCCTCGGGTATGGGACAATAAATCAAGGTCTCCATCATTATCAAAATCGTTAAAAATGAACCATGCCCCTACTTTCAGATCCTGAAAAGATTTTGTTACCAACATGAAAAGGGGGCGATCACCAAATTGCCAGTCTGCCAGCCCTTCCCAATATTGCAGACGACCATCACGATCATTGATAAAACAGTCCAGTATACCATCCCCGTTCCAGTCCAGAAATTGCGGATCAGGTTGGTTCAAGCCACCGGTAAAGGGCATCATTATAATTTGGTCATCGATACGGATACTCATCGGTGGATCCAGTATACGACTGTAACTGCCGCCCTCTAAGAAAATCACAACACAACACATAATAATAATTGATCTGGAAACTATTTTAACTGGAAGAGACATAGATCATCTCAGTTAATATATCAACATCAAATATATTCACATTCCCGATCAGGCTTTCCAGATTGAGGTGGCGTAAATAAAATGGCGGGAAGGAGCGGAAACGCAGTCTGGCGCTGACGAGTAATTCACCTGCAATACCTGCCGGAATATTGATAGAGTAATTTACGGTTCGAGATCCGCTCACGGGCAGTGTACGATCCGTCATTGCCACCATATTTTCTATTGATACTACTAGTAGGCCTGAATCACCCTCAGCATTAAACAAGATGGTGTTGAACATGTGCAATTGCGGATCCAGTTCGTTGCCGGGATCAGTATAGAAATCAAGTAGGTTACCATCTGCATTCAGCCGTCCGGAAGCCAGCAGTGTATCATTACCAATAGTGGCGATCAATTCAATCCATAATTGTCTAGGGAAGGTGGTCCCGGAAGGAAAATTATGACCCGTATTATTGGATACGATTAGTTTCGCATTCCAGACTATCCCTGCAGTAATTGTATCTGGTGGTGTATCAAAAAAATTAATCTCTGCAGCCGATTGCAATAGATCTTCAATCGCCTGTCGCTGCTCAGTTTTACCGGGAAAATCAATTAGCGCTTCATCTATCCCTGGGAAAAAATGCCGGTGCAGATTATCCCGTTCGGGACCATCCACCGTTGCCTGCCCAGCGTAGGTCGGCATATGACAACTTTGACATTCCATACCCATGGCTTGAAAAGCGGTACCCTCCCATTCGAATTGGGTAATTTCAGCGTTTCGCTCATCTACCGTCAGGTTATGACAGTTTTGACAAAATTCTGATTTGTCATATCCGGGATGATAAACCGAATTATGAAAATCATTATCTATGGGATCATCCAAAATACCATAACGGGTGTCACCAGAATACAATTTAAAATCCACTGTTTCATAGTCATGGTTAACGATCGAAATATTTGTTGGGTCGGGTAAATGGGTCGTCAGATGGCAGGCATCACAGGTAACACCTTCTTTTACCTGGGGCGGAAACGTATTAATCACTTCTGCTGACAATTCGGTATGATTCTCCACTAGGTCAGTCAATGCAGCCACAGGACTATGGCATTGGACGCAAAAATCACCTATTTCTACACCATTGGCCAAATTATGAACCTGTTGTTTATTTTGTAGGCTGATCCAGACTGGATCCATAATACTGTAGGCGTGCATTGAACTGGACCATTCTGCATAATGCTGGGGATGGCACGCAGCACATACCTCAGCCGATGCAAAATCCTCTACCTTGAATGAGGTCTGAATAGGTAGTGTACCAGGTGTTGTTTTAACATCATCACTGAGGTCGACACAGCTGCTAGATAAAAATAAAAAAAGATATATTAAATGTATTGCTTTAGCAGGGGGCGGGGTCCCTATACGGAAATATCCCCGATTATATCTAAATACTTCTTTCGAAGCTAAAGACCCATTGGAACTCTTGTTTTCTGCCCGAACGTGAATCATTGGTTACCAACGGAAAATCTAACCTGAGGTATAATTCCTTACCAAACATATTTTTTTCAGTACGCAAACCAATACCTGCATCGGAAAGGCGTTGACCCTTGATTTCATTTAAATTATCCGACCTGGGGAAATATGCCATATCAGTGAATAAGGCCGCTTCAAGATTAATAAAAGTAACGGGCACATTGAAAATTACTTCCACCGTACAGCCCAGCAAAGATTGAGCCCCGGCAAGATCCGTATCAAAAAAGCCTCGTAGATTTGCATCGCCGGTGAGGTGGTAATGCTGGCGCAAAGTAGTGTTCCCGTAAAAACTGGATTCATCTCGTAAATAAGGTCGTAAAAATGTGTCAAATGCGCCTGCACCATTGATCGTGTATAACTCCTGGCCCGGTACGGAGCTGCTGGTACTGTGATTCATGCGGCCATAAATAAATCGACTGCGCAGTTTGATTCCCTTTATAGTTCTGGATGCTTTCCCGATCAGTGTCAAGCGGTTGAAATTCCAGTCTGAGAAACTGCCTGGTGCTGTGGCCAGTTCCAAGGCCAGTGAGCGACCACTATTGGAAATGGTCCATTTCCCAAATACCATGGTAACACGGCCAATCTCAAACAAATTTGTTCGGCTCGTACCCGTAGCAGTGGTGCTGTAAAAACCCAATGAGGAATAATGATTGGGCACGCTGGAATTCCAATGACTCCAGGACTTATCCATGTTCCAGCTAATACCGGAAAGTCCGCCCTGGGCAAAAGCATGAAAATTATAGCGAATACCTGTGCCGCGATGTACTGGTTTGCGCGTAGAACGCAGATCCCAATATATCTCTTCCGATTCGATTCCATAATTGATACGCAGATCGGCGCGTTGCCAGGATCCGTAGGACTTGCTCAGCCATAATCCCGGCATATACCCATCAAGCTCATGGTAATTAAGTGATGGGGACCATTGCTGCAAGTAGGCATCACGATGATTCCAATTCATCCCCGGCCAACGAAACATCCATTTACGGGGTAGACCGTTTGAATGATTGTTACGGCGATCAACATCCACTGTTTTCACATCGGGGTCCAGGACAATTGCCACAGGTTTTTTGGATAATTGAAAAGAAAACGTGTCCTTTTTTCGCCAATGATGATTTTTCCACCAAATCCTTTCCTTGTTGCCATCTGCTAAACTCACCTCTAGTAACTGGGGCATTTCCCGAGTACCGTGTTTTACCAACTCTACATCTACGGCCCATTTGCCGTTGGATTTTTGCGACCTTTTCCAATCTTTAATACCATAATCCAATACCTGGGTATCATGCAACCAGGGATCGAAGAACCAGTCTAATTCTTCACCGCTAGTCTCTTCCATCGCTGCCTTAAACCGGGTTTCGTTGGGATGTTTAAGGTTCCAACGGTCATAATATTCCTGCATAGCGGCAATAAATAATGAATCACCAAGTACATATTTCAATTCATCAAGCATAACACCCGGTTTGGTGTAGGAGTTATATCTATAGGAACTGTTACCTTTGAAAAGGTAAGATTTTTTACTGATTGGCTCGTCACGTCCGCTAAACTGAAAATTGATTACCGACCACTGACTGTTTCCAAGACTATTGGTGAAATGCCAATACTTTTTCTGAAATCGTTTATACCTTTCTGTATTCTCTAAATCAAATCCATGATCACCGTAGCGATTCATCAAATACCAACGGGTCTGAAAAGTTGTAAACCCTTCGTCTAGCCAAGCTTCTGTCACCTCATTATTTCCCAGGATACCATAAAACCAAATATGTCCAATCTCATGGAGAATTAGACCTTCACTTGCGCTGCCATTCATCACCAGCATGGGGTATTCCATACCTCCTCCACGAATGCGATCCGTTGTTGTTACCTGCGGATAGGGGTACATACCGAATTTCGTGCTAAGCCATTCCAGGGCTCGCTCAGACCGGGCTACCACTTCTTTTGTCCAACTTTCACCATTATCCTCGTTGAACAATACATGGACATCAATATCATTCCAGGATCCGGACTCATACAGAAATGTAGGTGACGCGATCCAGGCAAAATCATGGACCTTTTCTGCGTGAAATGATACCTTTCGGCGAAGGGTTGAATCTACCTCTGATTTGTTTTCCTGGTATTCTTCCAGCCATTTTTCAAAATCCCTGGAAGTGTCCACTCTAACGGCTTCCCACCCAGGGTCACCATCTGTGACCTCACCAGTGGCACCTAATACATACCAAGCAGGAAGTTCGATGGTCACATCATAGGTACCGAACTCACCATAGAATTCACCCGACGAATGAAAGGGGATGTTATGCCAACCGTGTTCATCATAGACGACCAGTTTCGGATACCACTGGGCCATGTTATACTGGTCATCAACCCGACCGGCTCGTTCAACCTGATCACCTACATGGTGAGTCCAGTTCAATTCGATCATGAGCGATTGACCGGGCTGTAAATCCTCATTCAATCGCGCTGACAAAATTGTATCATCAACTATGAATGTATCAGCCAGAACAATTTCATTGCTGGTAATTCTAAACCTATGGACATCCACCCTGCTGAAAGAATCTTCAAAACCCTTAATAAATTTTTCTGCACGAGATCGGCGGCCGTAATTCTGCTTGAACTCGCGATATTTTACAGACCCTTTTTGAAAAGCGTTTGGGTACAAGTGCAGATGAATATGATTCAAGACATCGGGAGAATTATTAGTGTACTCAATTATCGAAGTGCCGCCGACAGTTTTTTCAACTACATCCAACTGCACATCCATATTATAATGGACATACTGCTGCCAGTATTCTTCAGCGTACAAATAACTAAAAAGAAAATTAAAAAATAATAATCCAGCTAATAAATTAGCCGGCGAATATCGGATGGACCGGTTAATTGTTATCAGAGGTAAGGTTTGATTGCGTTGTAGAAAACCTGTTCTCTACGGGGACCGACAAAACCGTTTACAATAAAACCTTCCCGATCAATCACTAGTGTTGTGGGAATACCGTTAATCATCTGTCCTATAGCCTCACTATATGCCATGGTAACTTCTGAAATCTCATTGCCGTTGATATCATTCAACAGCAAATAGTTTAACCCCCATTGTTTCTGGAATTTGGCCACATCCTTAATGGATTCACCGCGCCTAATGGTAATACCCACAATCTCCAGGCCATCCTTATTATACTTGTTATGCAGTTTGATAAAATCTGGTAATTCCATACGGCAAGGTCCGCACCACGTGCCCCAGAAATTCAATAATATTACCTTACCCCTCAAGTCGCTCATGGATACCAGTTCACCAGTGGTTGTGGCCAGCGTAAAATCAGGAGCCAGAGTTGATCCAGGTGGACGGTTTGGGCTGGACGCCGGTTTCTGCGGAGTGTTTTTCTTAGCTACCTTTTCTGATACAGGTTTGCTCTGTTCAGCGGCAGCACTTTTATTTTCATGTTTTTGCCCACAGCCTATTGATAGTATCAGGCAGGATACAATTATAAAAATTTGAAAAGTTCTCATTAAGTAATCCAACTAACCGGCTAGTCCTTTATCAAGAAAGTCCAGAAATTCATCTACATTTCTGGTCATGCCAGGAAATGTGGCCAGCACATCATCTTCCGGACTTAGTATAACATAATAGGGTAATGCAGCCGTACCAAAGCGTTCAATCTCATAGCGCTGATGCTCCCTAAAATTTTCGCCACCATCAGTATATAAATGGACCAGGATAAATTCGTTAAACCTGAGCTGGACCTCGTTTAGGGTAAAAACATTGGTTTCCATCCAGCGGCAATTGGTACAGGTATAGCCGGTAAAATCTATAAAAACAGGTTTCTGAATAATTCTGGCTTCAGCAAGCGCTACCTCGAGATCAGAATACCAGACAAATTTTGCAGTTTCAGCTTCACCTTGTGTCGCACCCATTTCCTGTCCAAGCTGTGGAGGTAGATAGGAATATATCAACCCATGAATCGGCCGACCGAAAAGACCAGTACCCATGTAAAGGGCAAAGGTCAGGAAAAATAAACTGAGGACCATCCGCGGCACACCCAATGTTTCAAATTTGGAATCATGGGGCAGCTGAATCTTGCCCAGTAAGTACATGCCCGTGAAAAACATGATCATTGTCCAAATAGCAAGAACAGAATTAAAGGTGAAAACACCCCAGCCCCAGACCAGATCGGTGTTGCTGAAAAACTTGAAAGCGGCGGCCATTTCCAGGAAGCCCATCACAACTTTTACAGCGTTGAGCCAGCCCCCTGATTTGGGCATCTTTGCCAGGTATTGAGGAAACAGGGCCAGGAAGAAAAACGGGAAGGCAAACGCAGCACTGAAAACAATCATACCCAGTAAGGGCCAGAACCATTGCCCCTGTGCCGCTGCAACCAGCAACAGGCCCACAAACTGCACGGTGCAGGTAAATGACGTTAGGGTAAATGTGACCGCCATGAATAACGTACCCACATAACCGCCACGCTTTTCCTGTTCAAGA
The DNA here is from genome assembly GCA_913062595.1 of uncultured Fidelibacterota bacterium. Classification (GTDB taxonomy): domain Bacteria; phylum Fidelibacterota; class Marinisomatia; order Marinisomatales; family TCS55. Next base: position 40,297 of record CAJXWT010000006.1, on the reverse strand, counting down.
GAAAACTGTCGCAAACCTTTTGGTAACTGGATCTCATAAGCGCCAAAAAGAGACAATGCAAAATAAACGAATAGTGCACCGATAAACAGGTTCACCCAGGGATTGGCAGCCAGCTGGTTGGCACCGGAGGCTCCCAATGTAACCGCCAAGATCATGCCCAGAATGCTGAATGTTGCTACAATACCCAGCGTATAAACCAGAGCCTGGTTAATGGGTTTGCGATTCTCCAGTTCACCCTGATGAGTGAAAAAGGATACGGTAATGGGGATCATGGGAAATACACAGGGCGTTAGCAAGGCTAGGAAGGCCATGGAAATTGCCAAGGCCACAAACGACCAGAACCCGGCAGCTATGGCCTGGTCCAGGTTGATTTCCCCGTAATTGCTGACCGCCACTGCAGCAGCAACAAAGTTTGTATAATCTTCCCTCGCGGGTCCACTCTCAATTACCAATGGTACGGCAATATTAATCTCAGCCGGTGGATAACATAGTGATTCATTGCAAACCTGATACAGTATATACGCATTTACTATGCCCTGCCCAGCAGAAACATCATCTTTTAGCAGTATGGGGACACGGAAAGCAGTGGTCCCCTGGAAAAACCTGGTCTTGACACCAAAACCTTCGTCAAACTTTTCAATTGGCTCGCGGTGTTCGACCTGTCCCTGTTCAGCCACTAGGTCACCGCTAACATTGACCCGCGTTGCAATGGGACCCTTTCCAGCATTCTTTAAGGCATAAATGTGCCACTCATCATCCATAGCCGCCTGTATAGTAACTATGGCCACCTCGCCGGCCCGGACTGCACCTGCTATTTCCGCCGTCACTGTAACCGGAGTCTTAAATTGCCCGTAGGTTATCCCCAGCAGCAAATGGTAGAATAAAATACTTTTAGTAATATATTGTCTCATTTTATATAAGGGTAGAACAAGTCTACTTTTGTTAGATCGGAATTTAAGTGAAATGTTCCATTTTTTTCTGCAAGCGTGGAAAATACTGTAACTAACCCGTTTGACCAACCCATTGTTTGAACTTGTATGTCCAGCCTTTGCGCCGGCTCAGATCAGCTTTCAAGAGGTCAATCTGCTGCTCAGCAGCCTGCCGGCCGGTCTTGATCAATTGATCAAACAGATCAAATCGAGACCAATGTGTATCACCTACATCCGGATGAATTACAAAATCTGCCTGATCCGCCAGGATACGTGTATAATGCATGCCGCGAATAGTCTCTGCACGAGTTATGATAGAATACATATTATAGCGATCCAGTTTATTGAGCCCCGTTTTGGAAATATCAAGGGCCAGGATATAATCCACTTTGCCCTGTAATGCTGGAACGGGTAAAGGCATGGCTGCGCCGCCGTCTACGAGATACATATCATCCTTTTTTGCGGGTGTGAAAATACCCGGAACTGTGCTGCTTTGGACCACGGCCTCTACCAGATCACCTGAATCGTGCAGCACTGCCTGACCTGTCTGCACATCTGTAGTGGTTATGATCATGGGGATCTGTAACTCCGCAAATGTTTTTACCGGCAACAGGAATTCTATGATTTCCCTTATATTTTTACTATCCATCAACGCCAGTTTGTTCATAGCCAAAATAATTTCAACACGGTCCTTGAAGAATTGCGCTAGTTGCCCCCAGATGGAACTTGATTCCCGTTCACCAGCGACCTGCATATCGCCTAACGCTGCAAGCTTTCCACCACTGATGAGGTCCTTAAATCGGTTTTCCATCCAGTCCGGATCCAGAGAGGCCGCATACATGGCCCCAATAGTTGAACCTGCGCTGGATCCGGCAATCATGGTTGGACAAATATTATTGTTATGCAGTACCTGGAGCGCCCCAATGTGCGCCCCGCCACGGGCACCACCGCCGCCGAGAGCCAACCCAATGGTCTGGTCGCCCATCCTAGCTATCTAATGCTTCACCGCGGGGTATGATTTTAACGGTCATTTCCACCTTTTCCTTGGGATTGTCACGTCGATCACGGGGCGTATTCACGATTTTCTGGATTACATCTAGTCCTTCGACCACCTGACCAAAAACCGTGTATTTATTATCCAGCTGCGGCGTCGGTCCTGCACAAATAAAGAACTGACTTCCAGCGCTGTTTGGTCTCCCCGGGGAACGGGCCATAGAAAGCGTGCCAGTAATGTGAGGCCGATCATTGAATTCTGCTGGCAACATCCAAGTCTCGGGATTTTCTTCTTCACCTTCACCATAGAAATTCGCAGCGTGTCCACCCAGGCCATCATTGGAACGGTCATCGTCCTTCGAATTAGGATCACCACCCTGGATGATATATCCAGGGATCACCCGGTGGAAGGTGGTACCATCAAAGTATCCGTTTTTCGCGTGGGTGATAAAGCTGTCCACGTGCTTTTCTGCCCCTTTAGGATAAAATTCCAAAACTATTTCACCATATTTTGTAGATATCACCGCTACATCCGGCTGTTTTCCGCAACTAGTTGTTATTATTGATCCAATCATTATTAATGTTATTATTCGGTTCATTTCAAACTCCTGCTTCCTGGTTTCAAAACGGGAATAATAGCTAATTCTTCCGGCACTTCATCAGCCTCGTAACTTATCGCTTCCAGTTCTGTAACACAAAATTGATTATCATGCAATTTTACCGCGCCCCCGGACCGATCAACTAGTACACCAACCCCAACAATGTTAGCGCCGGCTTTGATAACAACATTCATCACTTCCTGGACTGAGCCACCGGTAGTAACCACATCTTCGACTACCAATACATTATTCCCGGTTTGTATCTCAAAACCGCGGCGCAGGGTCATGGCCCCCTGCTCACGCTCGGCAAAGATTGTTTGAATGTTGAGTTGACGCCCTACTTCTGACCCCAGAACAATGCCTCCCACTGCCGGGGAAATGACCAGGTCAACGGCCAGATCCCGGAAATGGTCGACGATCTCATTAGCAAAACGCTGTAAGTGTTCCGGGTGCTGCAATACTTTGGCACACTGAAAATAGGTGCCGCTGTGCCGGCCAGAAGTGAGAATAAAATGACCCTGCAATAAAGCGCCTGTTTCTCGAAAAATATCTAAAACCTGATCAGAAATACTCATTTTAGATCCTGCATTATTTTTACGTAGCGCTGTGCTTCAGCACGGATATCCTTGGATCCCTGATTACCGGCGAATATTATGCTCCGGGAAACATTAATTACCGCGATACCATTCGTATTCCCTGATCTGAAACTGGTTTCCAGATCGCCTCCCTGGGCCCCAATCCCTGGAATCAAGAATGGCAGTCCCGGCGCCAGTTCACGAATTCCTGCAATTTCGGCGGCCGATGTGCCGCCAACCACCAACCCCAGATTATCATTGCTATTCAACTTGCTCACAAGCCTGGCAACGGACTCAAAAATCCGTTCCCCATTGATTTCATTATCTTGGATATCACCGGCAGATGCATTGGATGTACGGCAAAGTACAAAGACACCCTTTTCACTAGCCTGTGTAAATGGTTCTATTGCATCGCGGCCCATATAAGGATTAACCGTGACCGCGTCAAAACCAAAGTATTCAAATAAGCTGGCAGCATATTGCCGGGCGGTGTTACCAATGTCACCCCGCTTAGCGTCACCAATAGTCAGGGCCGAATCACCGATCCATTCCATGGTCTCTTCCAGCCATTCTATACCGGCACTGCCCCAACGCTCAAAAAATGCCAGGTTGGGTTTGTATACGGCCGCTAGTCCTGCCGTAGCCTTAATAACTTTCCTGGTGTGCGCTTTTAAATCATCCAGAGTCGAATAATTCATCTGCAGCGCTTCAGGGTTTATATCCAGGCCAACGCAGAGGTGGGAACCTGTGGCAGAAATATGCTCTGATAGTCGTGCGTTAAACGATTTCACCGGCGGGGAATTTACTTCCGTTACCGCCAACCAGAAAGCAGGGATTGCCGATGTTTTTTCACCCATATTCAAATTTGGTGGCTAAATTCGCTGCTATATGGAACAATTGAATTTAACCGTGAAACTGGCCTCGAAATCCCGGGTTATCGCTTCCTCCGGACCATTTCAGATCGAACTGATGGAACACGTGGGTGAAGAGGATCATCCCCAGCTCATCGAAATATCCCGGCACCTGTCCAAAGAATTCGGGCAAGCGGCAGTCCTGACTAGAACTACCATACAAAAATATTTTAATAAACAGGGTTCCCTGCCCTTCATCGCTCGCTATCGCGGAGAGATCATTGGCTATATTATTGGCGTTCCTTTGGAAGAGCTTAGTACCGAGCCCTGGGCCCGCACGGATGAAAATTTTGACAAGGCCAACACCTTATATACATATGCGTTTGTGGTTATAAGCAAGTTTAAAGGTAACGGTTACGCCAAGATCCTCAAGCGGGTGTATCTCAGCTGGGCCAAGAAACGGGATGACATCCGCTACATCACCGGACACGTGAAGGAATCAATATCCGCAAAATTTACCGGTGATATTAAGATCATCAGCCGGGTGGATAACTGGCAGGGTACGGGAAAAACATTTGAATATTATCAGCGGGACCTGGGACCAAAACCGGAAAATAAATATAAGAATAACCCGCCCTTAGTTGAGAACGTCTGAGTCTTAATATTTTTTATCTCAACATCTCTAATATTAACCAATATGTTCCAGCGCTTGCTGCAGATCTGCGATAAGATCATCTGCTGCTTCAATACCCACTGAGTAACGAATTAATGTATCGGAAATGCCCGCCACTTCTCGTTCGGCTTTATCCATCAGCGCATGAGATGTAGTGACCGGGCGGGTTACCAGTGTTTCTACACCGCCAAGGCTGGGTGCCTTGATAGCATACTGCAAATGGTTTATAAATTGATCCGCCTGATCAACATCACCATCTATTTCGAAACTTAACATGGCCCCAAAACCACATAAATGTTCTTTTGCCCGCTCAAAACTACTGTTTGATTCCAGGCCCGGGTAGTTCACCTTTTTCAGCTGGGGATGATTTTCAAGAAAAGGGGCGATAAGCATAGCATTTTCACATTGTTTATTCATACGCAAGGCCAGTGTCTTTACACCGCGATGCAGCAGAAAACAGGCATTCGAATCCAGAGATCCACCCAGATGGTTTAATTTTTTTGTTACCTGACCAAGATAATCTGCGCTACCGATGACAGCACCGGCGACGATATCGGAATGGCCATTGATATATTTTGTACAGGAATGCAGTGAAAGATCAAATCCCTGTACCACAGGGCAATACAGTACAGGACTGGCGAAAGTGTTGTCAATCATGGAAATGAGTTCATGCGTTTTGGCAAATTCTACAATTTTTCCTAGTTCCGGTACATCCATGATTGGATTTGTGATTGTTTCTACATAGATCACCTTGGTGTTCGGCTTTAATTTGGACTCCCAATCACTGGGGTTTGTGGCATCGATCAGGTCACGTTCAATACCATATCTAGGTAATTCATTATTCACAAAGTTTGCAGTTCCACCATATAATGTATTATGAGCTAATAGGTGATCACCGGCCTTCAAAAATGTGAGTAAGGCAGTGGTGATAGCACTCATTCCGCTTGATGTAACCAATGCTGCTTCTGCTCCTTCCAAGGCGGCGAGCTTTTTGTGCAGAGCCAGGTGATTTGGCGTATTACTTAACCGTAGATAGCGTACATCGTGATAACTGCCCTCTCCGGCATATTCATAAGTCGAACTTTGAAATATGGGAACATTTATTGCACCAGCTATGCGGGGTTTAGGTTCACCGGCATGAATCAGTTTTGTTTCAAAAGACTGGTTATCTTTAGTCATATAACCCACTCCTTGTTAATTATTCATTTTTCCAGGGCAGTTTAGATTTTATGGCCTGGTAAATCAAGCCCCCTTGTCTGTACGAAAGGACTGGCCATCCCTGATCATCAAATTCCTCAACGTAACCCTGAGAACCAAAGGCGGCGATTGTATTGCCATTATCTTGACGATACGCATTACCTGCCACATAAGCCTGGTATGTTGGAAATTCCTTACTGAAAACCAATGTTGCGGTTTTGGCTACCTCATCAACCTTATATTCTAGAACTCTGGATAGTTTTTGTGTATGATCCAAGCCATTATCTAACAGCAGGATATTACCATTTTCCAGTTCATAGGAGGCATGTTGGTGCGAAAAACCATTATAAGGATCATCTATGAAAGTAAATTCATTTGCGCGACCCTTACCCATATGCCAGAGCACGTCCCCTGTGGTGCCATCAATTTTCATGATTGTCTGTGTATGTCTAGCTGAGACCAGGTAGTTTCCATCACGTAGCGGTGTGACGTTATTCATGTGAAAGTAATCGTAGGTCCGCATGGACCAGTCTTCCACCGGCGCTACACTTAAATCAATGGGTACATGGTCAAAGGAATCCCATTCCAGTAGCACATTCCCTTCTTCATCAGTAATGTAGATATAGCCACTTTCAATTTTCTCTAATCGACCATCTGGCCAGGGATGCTCTTTCGCGCCAAGTTGTATAATTCGACCATCATCCAGCCAGCGAAAATCATGCAGTTCAGTTTTTACGTCCGCCAATGGAATGATCTGAAAACCATCTGGTTTGAAATTCTCATCCAGCAGGTTGGTGCGACCCAGTCCGATAGCGTATTGGGTATATTGATGAACCATCCCAAAATGAAAACCATATTTATAAGGACGGAAAGCGGAAAAGCCCATTCCAGCCATCTTGTAGAATAAAGGCGTCCCATATTTATCCAGTACATAAGTGTAGGGTAAATAGGGCCGGTCTGGCTCTGGAATAGGTGCATCAGTTTGCTCGGTTACTTTTTTCGGAATAGTAAAACGAGTATAAATCGTGTTAAAGAGTGCTCCCCAGGCACCTTCAGTACCCCATTCTTCATAAATGTCACGAAATATCATGGACCAATCCCTGAACTTCTGTACCACAAAATTCCCAGAGAAAATTAAACCATCACCGACCTTATTATAATCATGGATCTTGACCTGTAATGGCAAGAAACTAGTTGGCAAGACAAGAATAACATATTCCGCGATCTGATCATCCTCAGTGCCTCTAACACCAATTCTGTATTCCTTACCGGCCTGGTCTCCAGGTATTTTTATCGGACCGGCCAATGAGATAACCTGATCGTTCAGCGATACTGCATTTACCGTTTCATGATAGTTAGGTACCAGTGTCAGTAAATCCTCTTGATTTTGCGGGACCCAGGAATAGCGACGAATCCGGGCATCAAAATCTGGACAAAGGGTAAATGGCCCTTTTTTTCCTGGAATAAGATCTACTAGAAGACTTGTGTCTCCTGGCGCCGTGATCTGAGCGTATGGTAAATGGATATCAGGCGATACAAAATCAGGAATATCACGCTCCGACATTTCCACCACCCGGGCAACGAAAAACACTAGGCCCGCGCCAATCAGAGCTAGCACAGCTTGAAAAATTCGTTTTCTGTATTTAATCAGTAACGAAACGGAGACAGTTTTTCCAACCCTACCCTCCTTGCTGGTCTTGTATTGCTCCAATAACTGGTAATTGCGATAGTTGATCAATAAAAAGGGAGTGGCCAGTAGAAATGACGCCATGCCAGTCAGCCAGGCGAAAAACGAGAACGGTACCGGCCCCATCAGGAACGAATGACCCACCATGCAAATGAGTGAAAAGATAAATGAATATAGGCCATAGAGCATCACACCATAGCTAAGAACGGATCGCACGGATCCTTCCTTTTTATAATGAGCACGGTTGAAAACAGCAATAAAACCATCTTCCATTGAAAAAATATCGTTTAATAAACCAAAAACCGTACTCACAAACATTATAATAATTATCCATTCCAGCTTTCCGGAAAATGTGCTGGTAAAGGCCAATGCATTGCCCACACAAAATAACAGCATTTGGGTAATACCACCCCAGATCAAACCAATGGTAGGTTGAAAGCCATCCCGACTGAGGTTGGTACGCCATACCCAGAGTTTCCAGTGACGGCTCGCCAAGTATACAACAGTATAGCCAAAAATGATCGGCGGTATTAATGTGAAAAAGAAGAAATAAGGTGCGTGCTCTTGAATCACCCACTTATAGATCCCCAAGACTAATCCTGCGCCAGGGATAACCCAGGCTAGCAATAACTCAACATTCTCTAGGCGATCTAAAACTCTGTTTTCGCCTTTCATTGCGATCAGTTGCCTCCTAGCATAATTTTCCTTAGAATAAAGACGGAATATTTTAAGAACTTAAATTGAATTACTAATGGACACAAGCAAACAGGGAGTTCCCAACTCATTACGAAATTGGCTGGTATTTCATTTTTACGTTGATTATGCATTCGCTATTCCATTCTTCTTTTTTCCGGAAACAACTGCGGAAATTTTAGGCTATGTTCCTTTAGACCCACTGGCAGCACGGATCGTGGCTGCGGCGCTATTTGGTATTGGTTACAGTTCCCTCCTCGCATCAAAATTTGATCTGGAAGCTATGCGTACTAAGCTGCGCTGGGCTGTTGTCTGGGCTGGTTCTGCCACCGTAGGACTATTGTGGGCCGCGACTACCGTTGAACATATTTGGGGTTGGGTTTTTGCAGGTATATTTCTGTTGTTCTTCCTGCTGTGGGGTAGCTATGCACTACGCCTGGGGTCTTTTAAATGATGCAGAATCAGGACCTATTGAAAGATACTGTATTACCAATCTTTGCAGGAATCCTGTTGAGTTTTATGGTTTTTTATCAATTTACTCATACAACACCCCTTGCTCAGATGATGCTAGGTGATGTACATCGTAATCAATGGATTTCACATTTTGACCAATCCATGGAAGGCCAAAACCCATGGTTGCGAAATTACATTGCGTTTACAGGGCTAGTCGGCAGTATTCGGCCAGAAATTATTTACCTGGAAGCCATGTACGATGATAATCAGACACCCCTTCTAGGCAACCAGGATTACATTTTACAGGGTACGCCTCCAGATTGTCGCTACTGGAGTTTTGTCGTATATGATTTTAACAATCGCCGTATTGAACCATATGAGGAAACGATTGCCAGTTTTCACAGGATTAAATTAAATGAAAACGAACAATACGAAATCATTATTACAGATGATCTAACCAAATACCCTGATCAACAGGCAATTAGTCACGCCGGTAATGATTTTAATATTGTCATGCGCATCTATGGTCCAAAAGAATCCTATTATAAAAACAAGCATTCTGTCCCTGTAGGGTCAATTTTACCATTGAATTAATATGCTGCTGAATTGGATAATTAAATTCTTCGCTGCCGCGGTTTTAGCACATGCCTTCTTCTTATGGATAGGGCCCCATATTGTCATGTCTAAACTGGATAAAGACCTGAAAAGAGCGCGAACAGAATACCGGCCAGAATGCGGTGAACGCTGGGTAGAAGGCATTGTTTATTCCAACCCCGCCTGTCTTAGTGATGTAGCCTCCTCCCGAAAACCAAATCCAGATTTCATATATACACTAATACCTTATGATCTCAAAGAGGGCAATCTACACGTAAGCGCTCCTGTACCTTCCGATGATCGGTACTGGTCGATCCATGCCCACAACCGCAATACAGATGCTTTCTATAAGATCACCAATACAGAAATTGATGGCGATCGCTTTGAATTCTTGGTAACCAGAGATCGTAATTTAAAAACTAAACTACCCGTTGCTTACGCATCTTCAAACAAAGGATTAATTTTATTTCGCCTGACCATGAAAAATTTCAGCGAATATTCAGTCCTAGATGAATTTCGCAGATCAACCAACCGTAAATATGTGGAAAACTTATGAGTGAAAAAGTATTTATAACTGGCGCCAGTAGTGGAATTGGCGCAGCGCTGGCAATAGAATATGCTAAACGCGGTGCAACCCTTGGCATATCAGCCCGCAGATCTGAAAAGCTGACGGGTATTGCCCAGCAATGTAAGGAATCGGGCGCAGCAGATGTGTTTACATATACACTGGATGTTACTGATCAGGATAGTTCTGCAGACACGGCAAAAGAATTCATAGCTGCTGCCAATGGTATTGATATTATCATTGCAAACGCGGGGGTGGCCTATTCTGACAAAATAAGTTCCGGTGAAGCCACCCAAATCAACCAGGTTTTTTCAACTAATGTCTTGGGCGTTACCAATTCAATTATTCCCTTTGTGCCAACAATGAAGGAAAATTCATCTGGGAAAATTGTGATCATCAGTTCTATTGCAAGTTTCAGGCCCATTGCTTTTCATGGCGGCTACTCGGCCTCCAAATCTGCTGTACGCATGTTGGCCGATAGCTGGCGGATGGCGCTCAAGAAATACAAAATTCAACTCACTGCAATTTGCCCTGGATTTATTGTGAGTGAAATGACAGACGAGAATAAATTCCCAATGCCCTTTTTACTGGAAACTGAAGATGCTGCCAGGAAAATGGTAAAAGCAATAGATAATGGTAAAAAAACATATATACTACCCTGGCAGGTAAAAATGATCCTATATGCGACACGATGGCTTCCCACACCGTTGTATTATAAAATTTTCTTTTAATTCACTGATCGTATTTTCAATTAATCAAAAAGAAAAGGTATATGGCCAATGGCAAGGACATGTTCAACTACACTGTGCAGCGATGCAGATCGAACCAGTTAAATTTTATTCTATTGAATTAAATTTCAGCTATTGAGGCAAAATTCATTTTGCAACAATATGAAATTTTAATTTCATTTCGTCTCCGATCTTTTTAAAAAGTAATGCGGGTCTTTCAACCTCATAATCAGATAGCAAAATAGTAAATGATCCTTCCGCTTTAAATCCATCAGTGACTGATATATCTGCTGTGAGGTTTATATCTTTTGTAATTCCATGAAATGTAAGTTGTCCCTTGATGGATGCCTTCATCCCCTCCACGGAAATCTCATTTGAAACAAACATTACATCTGGGTATTGAAAAGCGTCCAGGTTGGTAAGCATATTTGAATCTCGGTTTGAAACTCCGCTATTAAAGGTTACCAGATCGACACGCAGAGAACAACTGTTTGCTGTTTGGTCATCTGCATCATATAAAATTCTGCCGCTGATGACTGAAGAATGCCCCTGCCAGTCATGGGCATAATGTGAACCATAATAGGTAATTTTACTGGCCTTACTCACTTCAAAGGTCTGTCCGAATAGCAGGTATGGCAATAGATAAAGAAAAGTAAATCTAACAGTCATATCAAAATGGTAAGAATATTATTAATGCAGATAAAGCCATTGTACTTATTGTAGTAACTGCAATCCCGCGGTGAATATATAATGCCCTATCTCTAGATTTGATTGAATCATGAGGTCCGGAAACCTTTTCACCAAGATAAGGAAGAGCAAGCATACCTGTAAAATGAATGATAGAAAGCCACCTATGGATTCTTATAGAATCAATTTTACGATTATAGCGCAATGCTGGAGGTGCTGTATAACTCAACATCGCTGAAGTGAGGTAGGATCCAAAAGCAACCTTACCCAGAGCAGCATGGCGATCACTTAATTCCATGTAATTTGTTGTGGCATCCTGTAACTGGAAACCCAGATATCCCTGGGCAAACATCAATCCTAAGGTACCCAGGGCTAGCTTCTGGTGCAGCTGCAGCATTTTTGTGCGCAGTTCGAGTTCCCGGGGCCGATCCACCTGGAACAAATTTGTTTTTCTTAGTAAACCATTTTCTGCCCAGAGAAGTTTTGTCTGTAGGGGCATATTATCCGGCAGGGTATACAATGGATTGTTCAGCTCCTTTATTAGGACATCCTGTGCTTGGGTAATCGACCCAACTAGAAGTAATAGAAAAATTAATATAGTCTTATTTTTCATTGAAGTTATTTGAGATAAAAATTATAGTTCTATAATTGATCAGGAAATTTACTTCTACCACTGTTTTTACTATCAGATAAATAATATTTATGGGTTCACTTTTTGATGGTCATGGCGATAAAATATTATTATTTCCGAAAACAGAATATAATAAAGTCACATTACATTTTAGTGGATATTAAATTACGGGATTCCAAAATAAAAACACCAAGGGAAATAATGTCTGACAAATTAATGCTTTATGGTGCCAATGGTTATACAGCGCGGCTTATAATCAAAGAGCTAATCGGTGCCGGGATTAGACCTGTCCTGGCTGGAAGAAACCAGGTAAAAATTAGTACGCTAGCTGATAAACACGGATTTGACTATTCCATCTTTGCACTCGATGATCCAAATGTAATTGATGAAAAATTAGCTAATGTATCCGTCTTGATAAACGCTGCAGGCCCGTATTCTCAGACTGCAAAACCATTTATTGACAGCTGTCTCAGATCCAAGACCCATTATATTGATATAACTGGTGAAATTGATGTATTCGTGTATGCGGAAAGCAAAAATAGGTTTGCGGAAAAAGCAGGGATAATTCTTTGTCCCGGCACTGGATTCGACGTTATACCGACGGACTGTTTATCATATCTGCTAAAAGAAAAACTACCCGATGCTACCGAACTGAATATCTGCTTTTTTAGTGAAAATGGCCGGCCAAGCATTGGCACAGCCAAGACATCCATCGAAGGATTGGCTAATGGTGGAAGAATAAGAAGTAATGGTATTATTGAGCATGTTCCTTTGGCCCATGCTGTAAAAAAAATCGATTATGGACAGGGACCGAAAATGGCAATGAGTATTCCCTGGGGCGATGTAGCAACAGCCTATTATTCAACTGGCATTCCAAACATCACGGTGTACACACCCCGCCCGAAAAAGGGCATTGATAAGATTAAAAAACAACGGAAATGGCTGTTTATTATGAAACTCGGAATCGTGCAAAATTTTATTAAGAATAAACTGCAGAAGAAAATTGTTAATGGCGGTGACAGTGATGAAAAAAGAGCCCAATCCAGAATGTGGGTCTGGGCTGAGGTCAAAAATGATTCCGGACAGATATGCTCCGGGAAGTTCCAAGTAGCAAATGGGTACGACGTCACGGGTTTTGGAGCCATGACTTTTGCAAAAAATATATTAGAAAAAGAATTCGCAGGTGGTTACTATACACCATCAATACTTTTGGGCCCAAATATTGTAGAATCACTCCCAGGATTTTCCGGAATTGAATATTCGGATAATTAGAAAGGGTGACATCATGATGATTATTCGTTATGGCGTTGGTTTGATTTTCTTAATGGTCTTGTATCTTATAGCTTGGCCAGTGCCGATTGATCCAGTTACCTGGCAACCTCCCCCAGCCCCGGCGCTGGAAGGACAATATGCGGTAAATGATTATTTAGCTGCGGTGGAGATTATCGGGAAGGATGATGGTATTGGACCCGAGGATGTAGATGTCGACGATGAGGGTCGTATATATGGTGCTTATGAAGACGGTAGAATCATCCGGTATTCGGCCAGTGGTGAAAATCTAGGTGTATTTGCCGATACCAAGGGTCGTCCACTAGGTTTAGATTTCGATAGTGCCGGAAATTTGATCATAGCAGATGCAGTTAGGGGATTGCTATCTGTTAATAAAGATGGATTAATCCGCACATTAGCAACTGAGATTGATGGAATACCCTTTGGATTTACTGATGACGTTGATATCGGCCCTGATGGTATGATCTATTTCTCGGACGCATCAGAGAAATTTGGCATTCATGATTACAGGGCAGATTTGTTTGAACACCGCCCCCATGGAAAAATTCTCAGTTACGATCCGGTTTCAGAAAAATTAACACTTCTATTGGATGGGCTTTACTTCGCCAACGGTGTTGCCGTTGATCCCAATGGTCAGTTTCTGCTGTTCAATGAAACATATGATTATTCAGTAAGCAAATACTGGCTACAGGGTCCTAAGACTGGTTCAAGAGAAAAAATATTTACAAATATGCCTGGCTTCCCAGATGGTATATCAACAGGCAGTAAGGGCATATTCTGGATAGCGATGTACACCCCGCGGAATGCTGATGCCGATGCACTGGCGCCGAAACCATTTTTACGGAAAATAGTTTTCCGACTACCTCTATTCATGCAACCCGCACCGGTCAGGCATGGATTTGTACTTGGTATCGATGGAAATGGTAATGTGATCCATAACCTGCAGGATCCAGATCTTGAATCATATTCCCCTATAACCAGCGTTGAGGAAGAAAACGGTGTATTATATCTTGGCAGCTTGATCTATCCTGGCCTAGCCAGGATTAAGCGTCCGCAATAAGTTCCACGCCATACTGGGAAACAAAATTTATCAAATCACCAAAAATGGCAAATCGTTTATCCTGAGTTTGTCCCCGGATAAATCGGATATAGATCTGGGCAGCGATACCGATCAGTCGGTAAAGACCCAGGACGTGATAAAAGCGGATATTTGAAACATCAAAGCCTGTCATTTCAGCATACTGCTGAATCATCTGTTCCCTCGAATAAAAACGATCATCAATTGGCATGGATGCGGCTTTTTGGAAAAATACTGGATCGGAAGTAATACACCAATAGCTAAGTAAAGATCCCAAGTCACATAGTGGGTCACCTAAGGTGCACATATCCCAATCAAATACTGCGATCAGTTTGCCCGGATCATTTGCATTGTACATTACATTGTCCAGCTTATAATCATTGTGAATGATGCTATAGAATGTTGTCTCAGGAATATTGTCACTCAGCCAATTATAAATCTGTTCTACTGCAGGCAGATTTTCATGTTTTGCCTTATCCCAGCGTTTTTTCCAACCCTCCACCTGGCGCTGCACAAACCCTTCTGGTTTGCCTAAATTCCCAAGTCCAAGTTTACCATAATCAACTTGATGAAATTCAGCCAGAACATTGATCAATTGTGCACTGATCAATTCTGGACCATTTGCCATTTTTTCAAAATTATCCGGTAATGTTGTGCGAATTACAATCCCTACTTTGCGATCCATGATAAAAAATGGCGCACCAATAATTTCCTGGTCATCGCAAAAATGCAGCGCTTGGGGCGCATAGGGAAAATTTTTATACAATACTGAAAGGACTTTGTATTCCCTGGCCATATCATGTGCTGTTGGTGCCACTGGTCCCAAGGGAGGTCTGCGTAAAACGTATTCGCGTTCACCATAATCTAGGAGATAGGTCAAATTTGCTTTGCCACAGCCAAATTGCCGGACAGCAAGGGAATTATCACTACCCTCCAGTTGCCCTTTTAAGTATGCTTCGAGGCGGGATTCATCGAAGGCTTCGTCAGGCCTTACAGGAATAGTATCAGAATTAGTCAAGGTGATCTTTGAGGATGCTTCTAGCTACGAAACTTTTATGCACCTCATCCGCACCATCGTAGATCCGTGAACCACGTTCATGGCGGTACCAGAATGATAGTGGGGTATGTTCTGTCATGCCAAGTGCACCATGGGCTTGTATTGCTCTATCCAGTACCTTCATTAGTACATCAGCAACATGGAACTTGATCATGGATATCTCTTTACGCGCACCCTTGGTCTGGTGTGCTTCAATTTTTTTTGCACAATCTAGTACCATTAACCTGGCACCATATATTTCAGCAGCAGATTCAGAAATCCAGTTTTGAATTGTCTGTTCTTCCGCCAGAAATTTATTAGGGCTGAGTTCTCGACTGGAAGCCCGTGCACACATTAACGCCAAAGCCCGCTCACAAATGCCAATCCAGCGCATACAATGATGAATTCTTCCGGGACCCAATCTTTCCTGAGCCAAAATAAACCCTTCTCCCTCTTTTCCAATAATATTCGTAGTTGGAATTCGGCAATCTGTCAGTCTAGTCTCTCCGTGGCTCATATAATCTTCACCTACATCGCCCATTACCGGTATGTTGCGTACAACTTCAAATCCAGGATTATCTACTGGTACAACAAACATACTTGCCCGCTCATATTTATTTTCCGCTTCGGGATCAGTTACCGCCATCACAACACAAATACTGGCCCCATCCGCTGCGCTGGTGAACCACTTGTTTCCATTAATAACATAATCATCCCCATCTCTAACAGCTAATGTGTCCATCCAGGTTGGGTTGGATCCAGGACGTTGCGGTTCGGTCATGCCAAAACAACTTCGAATCTCACCCGCAATCAAGGGCAGCAGAAATTCAGATTTTAACTGATCGCTGGCATGGTCCTTCAATAATTCAATATTTCCAATATCGGGTGCCTGAGAATTAAAGCAATAATGGCCCAAAGGCGTTTTTCCCAGCAATTCACTAACCGCAGCAAATTTTACTGGAGTGAGACCCATCCCGCCATACTCATCTGACAAATAAGGCGTCCAAAGGCCCTGTTCTTTGACTTTTTTCCGACATTCATTTAATTGGGATAAAACATGGACAAAACCATTCATTAAAAAGTCCTGTTCAAGAGGGAGAATATCCTCTTCAACTATTTGAAATATCTTATCTAAATAATCACCCATATTATCCTCTATGTTATTTCAAAATGATCAGTTTCTTAGTCTGGCTGAATTTGGTTATTTCCATTCGAACTAATGGACGAACAGAGAATTATGATACAAAATTTCAGTAATACTTTATTTATTTGGCAATCCTCCATTAATCGAATCTAATGGTTGAATTACGAGAATAAAATAGGTTTATTTACTTACGGTTTCATCATTTCGAGTGAGATAACTAACACCTATTAAAGCCAGTAAAGAACCAGTGATTGCCGGCAGAACTTCATCTAGGGAAACATACCATTCGGTGGGCAGCCAGAACCACAAGCCAGGAAGTTCTTTCCAAAAAAGCGTTACTAGTGTTCCACAAATAATGGAAGCGACTGCGCCTTCTTTTGTAGCACCCCTCCAGAATAAAGCGGCCACCAGCGCAGGGGTTATGGCAGCCCCATAAATAGTGTAAGCATAGAGTGCGCGTTCGAAGAAACCAGAAGATTTTGAGAAACCTATGGATACGATGTAAGCAATAATACCTAGCAGTAAAACCAATAAACGGCTCAACCGGACAATATTTTTCTCTGAAGCCTGGGGATTAATATAATTGAGATAAATATCCCTAATTAGCGTATTAGCAGGTACTAACAAAAATGAATCAGCAGTCGAAATGATGATTCCTATGATAGTGGTCAACATGATTGCACCCAAAAAGGTCGGTAAAAATTGATGGGCAGCGTAAATCAAGACATGCTTGCCCACTTCAGCTTCCGGGATCATGCTGGAACTCACCCAGGCAGATGCAATTATAAGCAATTCAATAAACAACACAGCAAAAACTAGAATGGTTGTAGAATAGCGTGCACCTTGCACATCTTTGCTGGCAGAAAAACGCTGGTACATATTGGCATCCCCGAGCACTAAGAGGAAGGGTGGTAAACAAAAATTGATCATATCCAGAGTTGAATAAACGCCACCAAACTGCATATGTTGGGATTTATTCATTGCTGCAAAAGCACTTTCCATGCCGCTCCAGCTCCCTGCTTTGATCCATAATATGGGAAAAGCGATAATAAGCGCTAAGGTCATGATGACACCATTAGCTACGTCAGTATAGGCAACGCTCAAGAGACCTGCTAACATCGTATAGGCAATAATAAATACTGCTGCAATAATTGTAGCAGATTCTATACTGATCAAGGACCTGCCTGTATTATCAGTCAATACTGTGGAAAGTACTGCTCCACCAGCATTGTACTGATAACTGACAATTACCATATATGCCATTACCAGAGCAATAACACTCAGATTCCTCGCTGCAGGACCATAACGATCACCAATTATCTCAGGCACAGTATATTTCCCATAGCTGCGGACTTTGCCGGCAATTCGTGTTAATAATATAATCCCTAAGGTACTGCCAATGGGCAGCATAAGTGCGGCCATACCAGTTTCATAGGTTTTTCCTGCATTACCTAAAATGGATCCAGTGCCGATCCAAGTTGCCAGCATTGTTCCTACCAAGACCCACGGTGTAAGCGCCCTGCCAGCTAGTGCAAAATCTGATTGTGTATGGATTTTACGCGATTTGACTGCACCGATAGCGATCAACGCAAAAAGATAAACTAAGATAACACCCAGATAAATCATGTATTTATCATGTATAGATTATGGATTTTAGTGTATTATAAACGGTTAAGTTTTGAAATTACAGGGTACATGCTCAAATTCCAAGTTCAGCTATGGTACGATACCAACAAATAGGTTTGTTGTTCTTACTCCTCGTTTTTTCGGGGTGTACATCGAAAACAAAAGCAGATAGTCATTATGATAAAAACAAAGGATTAAAAATGAACCGTCTCTCCAATGAACAAAGTCCTTATCTCCTGCAGCATGCTGATAATCCAGTTGATTGGTATCCTTGGGGTAAGGAAGCATTTGAAAAAGCAAAGGAACTGGACCGCCCTATTTTTCTTTCTATTGGTTATTCTACTTGTCATTGGTGCCATGTGATGGAACACGAATCTTTCGAAGACGATAGTGTTGCAAAATTATTAAATGACAGTTTCATTTCAATCAAAGTAGATCGAGAAGAACTGCCAGAAATAGATCATGTGTACATGTCGGTTTGTCAGGCGATGACCGGTGGCGGAGGATGGCCTCTGACAATCGTAATGACACCCGAAAAAGAACCATTTTTTGCTGGTACCTATTTTCCAAAAGACAAGCGCGGTGGTAGATCAGGACTGTTCCAAATTTTACCAATGATCGCTGATGCCTGGACCTCTAAACGGCAAGATATAATGACTTCTGTTGGTCAGGTTAAAAACTACCTTAATCAGCTTAATTCAAAGCCAGCCGGTAACAACTTTTCAACGGAATTGATCACTAGGGCCTATGATCAGTTTCGTAATGGTTTCGATGAAGAATATGGCGGGTTCTTCAGGGCACCAAAATTTCCATCTCCCCATAATTTGATATTTCTCATGCGTTACTATCACAGTTTTGATAATAAAATCGCCCTTGATATGGCCACAAAAACCTTAAAGCAAATGCGCCTTGGCGGTATTTATGACCACATCGGATTTGGATTCCACCGTTATTCCACAGATCGTCATTGGTTCGTACCACATTTTGAAAAGATGCTTTATGACCAAGCCATGATAGCCATGGCTTATACAGAAGCATATCATATTACCGGAGATGAGATATTCGCGCAAACAGCAAGGGAAATATTCACCTATGTTCTTCGCGATATGACTGCATCAGAAGGTGGTTTTTATTCTGCTGAGGATGCTGATAGTGAAGGCGAAGAAGGAAAATTCTATATCTGGACCGAGCAAGAGATTACAGAAGTATTAGGGAAAGATTACAGTAAAGAGTTCAATGATATTTTTTCAATTACAACATCAGGAAATTACAGAGATGAATCCAGCGGAAAAGAAACCAGACTGAACATTCCTCACTTAAAAAATTACAATGCCAATGGAAATAACGAGTTGGAGTCTGCCAGAGAAAAGTTATTCAATGTTCGTGAAAAAAGAATCCATCCTTTAAAAGATGATAAAATACTCACAGATTGGAATGGATTAATGATCGCAGCACTTGCGAAAGCAGCCATTGTACTAGATGAACCTGTATATCTAGATGCTGCTGAAAAGGCCGCTGAATTTGTGCTACATTCAATTTCAGATGGAGAACGCTTATTAAAACGCTATCGTAATGGCGTAGCCGCCCTTGATGCTCATCTTGATGATTATGCATTTATGGCCTGGGGTTTACTAGAACTCTATGAAGCAACTTTTGCTATAAAATATCTTTCGCAAGCCTTGGATCTGATGAATATCATGGTAGAGGATTTCTGGGATGATAAAAACGGTGGATTTTTCTTGGGGTCTGACCAATCAGAAAAATTGATTGTACGATCAAAAACTGCCTATGATGGTGCGATTCCATCTGGAAATTCCGTAGCGGTTATGAATATGGTAAAGCTGACCCGTATAACTGGCAATACCAATTGGGCAGAACTGGCGGAAAAAACGATCCGCGCTTTCTCAGAAGATGTGAATCGGGTACCAACAGGTTATACCCTGATGCTTACTGCTTTTATGTTTGATACGCAAAATTCGAAAGAAATTGTAATAGTTGGTGATAGTAGAGATAGAAATACCAAAAGATTTCTACATACAATTCGTGCTGGCTATGCGCCTCATAAAGTACTGTTGTTCAAAGATACAGCAGGTAACGATAACAAATTAGAACAATTGGCAAGTTGGACCAGTACACAAAATAGTATTAATGGGAAACCAACCGCATACGTATGCAAAAACTTTGCCTGTAACCAACCAACTTCTGATCTCCAAACCGCTCTATCTTTCATAAATGAGTAAACCCCTTTCCACTCGACTTGGCGAACTATTCGCCCATGTCCAAGATCTGTTTGATAATATTATTCATACAGTTATTAAACGTATAGATGAAAATGAAAACCCAGATAAAAAAACAGGAAAGATTATCGGCTTTATTACCCGTATCGGAGACGCTTATTTCAATAAGTATAAAGATATCAAATCTAATGATTCAAAATAGTACACATTCATAGATAGGCCAAAATGAGTAGGTAAATTCTAGAATGTTTAAAATGCAATTATACTGGCAGATCATCATTGGACTGGTCCTCGGCCTGGCATTTGGTATTGCAAGCGCCATTATTGGTTGGGGTGGATTCACAACAGCTTGGGTAGCACCATTCGGTACAATATTTATTAGTCTATTAAAATTGATCGCTGTACCACTGGTCTTAACGTCATTGATCACTGGTGTGGCTTCATTATCCGACCTGAGAAAACTATCGCGTATCGGCGGCAAAACAATCACTATTTACGTAATAACAACTGCAATCGCCGTAACGATCGGGTTGGTTATCGTTAACATTTTACAACCTGGGAACAATGTACCGGATGATATGCAAATTAAGTTGCAGGAGACCTATCAAGCGGATGCATCATCTCGAGCAGGTTCGGCGCAGGAAGTAAAAGAAAGAGGGCCATTACAACCTATTGTTGATATGGTTCCAAGCAACTTTTTTCAATCAGCATCCAGCAATCGAAATATGCTACAAGTCGTATTTATCGCGCTTCTTGTCGGTATTGGACTAATTCAGATTCCAAAAAAGAAGGCCAAACCGGTTCTGGATGTTTTTGAAGGATTGAATGATGTGATTATTAAACTTGTGGATATTATTATGCTGATGGCACCAATTGGTGTCTTTGCTCTTATTGCACAAACGATAAATACAGTAGCGGGTGAGGACCCCGGTCAGGTTGCCGAGCTATTGGGTGCTTTAGGCTATTACATGATAGCAGTAATAATTGGTCTCGGTATTCATATGGCCGTAACATATACTGCAATACTTAGATCATATTCCAAAATGCCGTTAAAAACATTTTACACTGGTATTGGCCCGGCCCAGCTTCTGGCATTTTCTACCAGTTCCAGTGGAGCCACCCTCCCGGTAACCATGGAACGTTGCGAGGATGAGCTAGGTGTAAGTGAGGAAGTATCCTCCTTTGTACTGCCTCTTGGCGCAACGATAAACATGGATGGCACTGCATTGTATCAAGCTGTGGCAGCAGTGTTTATCTCTCAGGCTTTGGGCTTAGACCTCGATGTTGGCGATCAGTTAACCATAGTTCTGACAGCAGTCCTTGCTTCTATTGGAACTGCGGCTGTACCGGGTGCTGGTATAATCATGCTAGTGATCATTTTGGAAGCGATAGGTGTTCCTAGTACTGGGATTGCATTGATACTAGGTGTCGACCGTATTCTGGATATGTTGCGTACTGTAGTTAATGTGACTGGCGACGCTACTATTGCTGTAACTATCGCTGCGTCCGAAGGCCAACTGGGTCCGCCCAAACCAAAGGCGGATTAAACTTTATCCCAAGAAACCTCTTGCGCACCTCTTATCCAAAGTTGTTTTGGATAAAATTCAAGTGTTGCTGGTGTTTGTAAACACGGTTCACCATCCACGTTTATCGTTACTGGCGGTTCATGGGATAATTCACATGGTTCACCCTTTTCATCCACAGTTAGAATTTCAAATTTTTTACATGGCTCAAGTGTAATACCCCATTTGCCTACGTGTTTGCCTACGCGTAGTGGCCCCATTAATAATAGCATTTGTAATTTACCCAAGCCCCACCCAGTACATAAATAACCATGATCATTGATTGGAGACGCACCAGGGGCAACTCGATATCCACCGCCGAACATTTCTGACATTGAAAAGACAAAAAGTGTAAAATCAACCACTTCACCAGGCTTGTCATCGATTTTGACCCAGGCATAACGCTGTTTCCAGCGTAAAATTTCAGTCACACCAAGATACGTATATTTTATATTTCCCCGTATCCATTTGGCGCGGCTCAGCTTTGCTCTAGATATTGTTGAGGTAATACCACCATCAGATTCTAAAAATATCCAGCGGACAATTCTTCCGGGTTTAGTTGCTTCACCATTCCACTTTGGGTTAACAGTTGGTGTTGGATAATTATTTTCACTAGGCATAGGTACAGCTTCTAACCGGAGCGCGCCTACATGACGGTCTTTTCCATTTTTAAATATGTTAATAATTGCTTCCAAGTCTTCCAATGGATAGCCGTGATTTCGGGCAATATCATTACCTGTCCCGCCAGGCATTATACCTATAGGAAGATTGCTACCTCTTAATCCAGATGCTACTTCATGTACTGTACCATCACCACCATTAGCCACAACAAGATCGATGTCTTCGCGATGTTTAAGAGAAAAAGCAATTTCTGAGGCGTGTCCCACTCTTTCCGTGAGATGAACTTCTGTTTGGAACCCGGCCTCTTCCAGTTTTGGTTTAGCGGATTCCCAGAGTTTCAGTGATTCGCCATCCCTTCCAGCTGGATTCACTATACACGCTATAATTTTTGAGCTGTTTGTTGCTGAAGATTGGGGAGAATGGGTTTCCAATTAAGTGAAAACCACTTGCAATGAATTAACTATAAGTTGTGCCTGTTTAACCGTATTTCTCTGGTTTATAATAAAATTGTTTTCCTCTAGTTCCTGGCTCAAGGAGCATTTGTAGATAAGGGACTCTTTCCTCGTCAAATAACTCAAGGCCTTTCAAAAATGGGTGATTATTTATAATACCCGCGTCTCCTTGATCCTGGTGTTCAAATAGTGCTGCCTTTAAATACAAATCAGCGATAAATAAATTATCATCTTGTAACACAAAGGCTTGAAAATACCGTTCATGCCCAAGGAAATCTCCAATATTAGTACTGCAGTTATTCATAGTTAGTATTGGCCCGTCTGTATCTCCGAATTCAATGGCATTATCTGCTCGGTTTATTTTTCCATATTCAAGCTTTTTATAGGATGGCAGTTTATAATAATCGGTACTGTGATCCAGGTGTTCCTGGCAGGTACTGCCCAGGGAAAAGATATACATTGCGAATTTAGGAACTCCTCGTGATAAGTCAGGCGTAACAACGATAGAGGCAATTAATTCCTGGAAATTGGGGAGGTAACCAAGTCCGCCTTCAGGAAAATTAAAGGCAGTAATATTCAACAATGAAACACCAGGTACAATTTCCATTGGACTAATCTGTTTAGGTAATAATGGTGTAATAAGATCTGTGTCAACCTCGTAAAATGTGGTCATGGCAAAATCAAATTCCCAAATGATGAGATTATCCACCGCTACCTGTTCTGTCATAATATCACCATCTTTTATAATGCGAAGTCATATTCCTTGGAAGCATCAATCAATGCTTCGGCGCACCCTTCAAGTTGTTCTTTTGTATGCTCAGACGTAACAAATGCACGGATAATAGACTTATTCTTCTTTACTGCTGGAAACATCATAATAGAAAAATCATATCCTTTTCTCATTAAATAATCAGCCAGCGGGATCGATTTACGTTCATCGCCAAAAATAATAGGTATCACCCATGACTGTGAGGTTCCAATATCCACCTTGTTTATTAGCAAAGATCTAAGGTGATCAGCATTTTCAACGATACGTTTACGCTTTGCATATCCATCAGGTCCTGTGGCTAATTCAAGCGCCTTTAATATACCCCCCGTTACCGCTGGGTCCAGCGCACAGGAAAACATGCGCGATCTGGCATAATAGTTCATGTAGTTAATCAATTCCTGTTTTGCATATAAACAACCACCAACACCACCAAAAGATTTACTGAATGTTCCAATAAGAAGGTCAACATCTCCTAATACGTCAAACTTTTCAACGGCCCCCTGGCCTGATGCGCCAGCAACCAAGAGAGAATGTGCTTCATCCACTAAAATTGATGCGCCATATTTCTTAGTGACCGTTACGATATCCTTTAAATTCCCGTAATCACCATCGGTGCTGTATACTCCCTCCACACAAACAAGTATCCGTCTATTATCCTTAGCTATCCTTTTAAGTATTCTTTCAAGAAATTCGGCATCATTGTGTCTAAATAGTTTGAGCGTACCTTGAGACATTACGGCACCATCAATCAATGATGCGTGTGATGAATGATCCAGTACAACATAATCGCCTTTGTGAATGTAACTTGATACGACACCAATATTGGCACCATAGCCTGAGGAGAATAATGATATACCGTAACCCTCTTGACCAAAAAATTCTGTAAGGGCATGTTCTAACTGTTTGTGAATATCAAAAGTGCCATTAAGCAACGGACTACCGGTGGCACCAAGGCCGAATTTATCTAATGCATCCTTCGCAGCATTAATTACTTCAGGATGATTGGCGTAACCCAGATAATTATAACTTGAAAAATTGAAAAGTCTATGCTCATCACCATGAATTCTTCGAACAACTATTTCGGGTGTCTGCGGTGTTAGATGGGGCGTTTCAAATGTATATTTGTCCGCACTTATGACATCTTCACGCCATTGGTTGAATTGTTTTATTTCCGCATGATTTTTTCCAGAACTCCGGGAGAACATATCCAAGGTAAATTCAGTATAGGACGGCTTTTTCTCTTTGCTTTTTTGTTCTGACATATATTAAATGATTTAGATAGAGTGTTACAGAATTTGCGCCAAAAGATTAGTTAATATAAGCTCAATTACCAATCAAATTAAACCATTCACCATTAACCCCAATTATGGAAGTAATCCTCCTCGATAATATTTTGATAGAAACTTAATGATTTTCAAGGTCTCTTTCCATTTCGAAAAAATAGACATTTCACTGGATAATACTCTATGTTTAAATATACCAGAAATGAGCAAATGACTGTTTGATAATTCACTATCCAATTTAATTGATTCTGTAAATGGGGAAAGTGTATCATACGTTCCGTGCAAGATATATACCTCATTGCTAATGTTTTTACACCAGTATTTAGGAGAAATAAATTCAATTTGATCAGCACAATCTCGGAAAAATATACCCATAATTCTATTGAACTCATCAGACATGTTCAATTCAATAATATCCTTGATTAAAACTTTTTCCTCACCCACCAAATCCTCAATTAGGTCTTGCGCTTGATCATCCTGATCGAGCACCATAAGTTGCAGTACTTTTTGAACACCATTGGTTGGGTACCCTACATCAACTTGATTTAAGTAATTGTGAAATAAAACGATTACACTCCAAGGGTCAGGCGTCAGTTTGATGATATTACCATTGTGATCTATTCTACCATTGTACATGAATTCCATACTGGTTTTTACATTGTATGAAGTACCAAACACGATAACAGATTTGGGCGGTTGCTGTAATAAGAATGGATCTAAACATGCTTTTAATACAATAACACCTCCAAAACTAATACCGGCCAGATTGATGGGACTATTCTCATGCCCAGGTTGTGTCTTTAACCACCGGTAAAAATGAACGGTCCACTCCAAAATACTTTTGGACAATTTTAGATCAATGAGCGGAGGAATGCGTGGTATATATACTTGGATACCATTTACAGCTATGGACCGTGCCAAAGTGATCATTTTAGGGTGTGCTTCGCCCTTGGCGGATGCGCCGGGATACAAGACTAAAACAGCACCATTTGGATTCTGTGGATGGAAAACCTTTAATGGTGTATCTTCATTACTTAGCCCTGGATAATGATCATCTTCCTCATTAACAGATGAAGGCCTGGAATGCTCATAATTTTGCAATCCATTAAGTGTTCTTAAGGCAGATGTAATACTTCTTATTTGATTCACTTTGGGTAAGTTATTAGAAATTATTCGCCTAAATCTGCTCGCTTTCTGCAAAAATCGAAAATCCCTGTAACCCTGGCAAACCAATTACCAAAATTTGGGAATAATGCGTTAATTGCTAATAAAGGACGTAATGGACCTGAATTCACAATTACATCTGGTTTATCCTTTTTGATAGCCTTAATTACTGCACCAGCAACTTTATTTGAAGAAATTGTACCCAAAATTAATGGTGCTTTTACCTGGCTATCAGAATACATGCCTACATCTTTTACTAAGCCGGGAAAAATCGCAGATACCCCAACTGATGTGCCATGAACTTCTTGCCGTAATGCATCTGTAAATAAGGCCAATCCACCTTTGGTCGCTGAATATGTTGCGTTGAAACTTTCTCCCTTTTTTGCCGCCAAAGAACAAATATTGACAATATGACCACCGCGGTCCAACATTTGAGGTAGGAATTGACGGGTTAGTTCCATACCTGCTATAAGATTCACCGTAGTAATTTTTTCAATGTATTCCAGATCATAATCCTGGAAATAATTGTATTCCTCTATTCCAGCATTATTAATCAATATATCCACTTCTCCTACAGCATTCGTGACCTGAACTTTTAGTTCAGAAAGTTTTGATGTTTGCGATATATCAAATGGAACACCATGAAACTCACCACCAAGGTTTTCAATAATACTTTTGGTATTGTTTAGACCGCTTTTAGAACGTGCAACACCAACAACAGTAACACCTTCTTGGGCTAATAAATTTGCAATAACTGCACCAATACCAGATGAAGCACCAGTGAGTAGTGCAACCTTATTATTTAAATCTTTCAATTATGCCTCCAAATCATTATTTCATCCAAGTTGAAAATACTAACAAAGACAATTATTTTAAACCACCCATTGAGATTCATTGCCTTCTGTCATAACAAGCAATAAATTCTAAATAGCTTTTTGATATTCCTGCTTTCGAGTCGTTTATTTCAGGATCTTTAATAATTATCCTAGGAGGCTGTACTCCATGTTTAAAAAACAGGCCTTTTCATTAAAGGTGGATCAAGGAAGTTTGCTATATGTGGGAGGTCACCACTGTGTCTAGAGTGGTCCTGAAAAAACATTGATTGCAGGATGGTTAAAAGACCCCAGTCTCTCTGGGGTCTTTTCATTGATACTGATTAATAATTTGATTAACTCTATCACGCTTGCCCTTTATTTTTAACCTTATTGAATCATTCTGATAATGCCGCTCGAGGACCTCTACATTTTCCTGCGCTTTTGCCAGTTCCTTACCCTGATCATACGAAAATGTAATTTCTACAGTTTTGTAATCGGCATTCATTGTTTCTATCATTTCAGCAATTAAACGATCTAATCGCAGTTGATCTTTGGCCGAAACCATAATTGCATCTGGGTATTTTCGCTTAAGAAAATTCATCCTCTTATTTTCTGAAATTAAATCAATTTTATTCAACACAGTCAAAGCCTTATGTCGTTTTATACCAAATTCCTTTAATACCTCTTCTATAGTATTCATATGCTCGCTTACTTGATCAGATGCTGCATCTAAAACAATCAAAATTAAATTCGCTTCAAACACTTCTAAAAGTGTGCTTCGGAAACTGGCTACGAGATCATGTGGTAATTTTCGAATGAAACCCACTGTATCACTCAACAATATGGAATGATACTGATCAAGTTGAACTTTCCTTATCGTAGTATCTAATGTAGCAAATAGCTGATCCTGAATAAATACATCCTCTCCGGAAAGTGCTCGCATCAGCGTTGATTTACCAGCGTTGGTGTACCCCACCAATGCAACCCGATATTCATCTTTTCTTCGTTTACTTTGGGTTTGGCGCTCTTGTTCAATATGGGTGAGTTCTTTCTTTAGTTTGGAAATCCGCTGGCGGATCAAACGTCTATCAACTTCAATTTGAGCTTCTCCCATCCCAGCGCGTGTACCTATTCCTCCCATTTGCCGTTCCAGGTGAGACCATTGCCTGGTAAGCCGCGGCAACATGTATTCCAGCTGTGCCAATTCTACCTGAGTTTTCGCCTCTCTCGTCTGTGCGTGTTTTCGGAAAATATCCAATATCAAACCATTGCGATCAATTATTTTGATATTCTTTGCTAACTGTAAGAAGTTTTTAACTTGACCTGGGTTTAATTCATCATCGAAAATAATTAATTCCACATCCAGGGTTTTTGCCTGTTCAATAATTTGCCGTGCTTTACCCTTTCCGATAAAATACTGGGGATTAATTTTGCGCAAGTTTTGGGTGATTTGTCCAACAACCATAGCCCCAGCAGTTTCTGCTAACTGTTTTAGTTCATCAAGATGTTCTTTTACTACTTCAGCAGTTTGGTTACCATGTAAAACACCAATAAGAAATGCCTTTTCACTTTTCCTTATCTCAGTTCGATCCAATTATCAATGTTCCTTTGTTTTCAATCTCTCAGTGTTCGGTCTACCAAGAATTGATTCAATTACCAAACAACTCAACGCAATGTATAATAAAAGCCTCCAGATCGAGCGACCGTATCTAATTTCCTTCAGTACTGAGCCTAAATGTTGTAAGGGTTCAATTATTCTAGCTTGTTCGATGCCTAAACCTTTAGCTAATGTTTCACCATCAATTCTGATAGAAGGAAGTTCATGTGGAGACAACTCTGTTGAGAATGAAGTAAAAAAGATGCCATCTGCAAACACATTATATGATCCTAATTCACTAGTTTGTTTGATCAGTAATTTTTCATTTGTATAGTCAGGAATTAGTTTTATCTCATTTTCATTCGGTGTCTTCAATATCCATTCTGCATTGATATTTTCGCCCTTGATATCAATTATCTTAACTTGCCCAACCAAAAGAGGTTGAGTATTGAATTCTTTGGTACCTAGTAATATTAGCATGCGATGTAAAAGCGGTACAAGCAAGCCTTTCACGGAAAGATCATTCCAACGCAGGTTCAATGGAGATGTGAAAACAAACCCCGAGCTCCCAAATGCCTTAGATTCAACTAATAATGGATGACCATTATTTAGTTTTATTAACGGGGTGTGATTCATTTGTAAGCGTACTTCGTTATAACCGAATACTTGTGGTAATTCCTCATTCATATTTTTAATATCTAAATCCGTGAATAAAGAATGATCCTCTTCAACAATCGACGCAGAAAAAAATGATTCCCCATCCAGACGACGTGTTTGAATTAACTCGGGCAGTTTTAATAAAGATGGCCATGCTACTGGATCTGTTTGATTCAGATCATTGCCTACAAACCAAATAAGTCCACCGCCACTCATAAGGAATCGCTGCAAATCCTCAATTGCAGAATTACTAAGGTTGGCCGGATTATGCAATAACAGGATATCAATATCACTTAAAAATAATTGTTCTACAACATCATCGGATACATGTCTATCTATTAGCAGTAATTCTGTTTCTCCTGTTATCGCGCTTAAAGCTAAATCAAGTAGAAACAATTCTTCCACGGACCGGCCAACAACTTTTACTGCAATTTGGTTCGGTATGACTAACTCGAAATTTCGAAAATTATCCAGCGGGAAGTCGTCGTCAGGAATAACTATTTTTCCGTTAATAATACCTGTTTTACCAGGATATACTTGAAACATAAAATCTTTGAATCGACTAGGTTGGAAATGACTGACAACTTGGCCCACGCGCTCATCGTTTAAATACAATTCCACAGGAATATTCCTTTTTTCAGTCAAACCACCATTACCAACTCTCGTATTCAATTTTACCAAATGATTGGGCAATTTTATCTGACTGAGTATACTTACTTCACTTACAGAAATATTATTCTTAACCTTTGGCTGTAATATACAGTAATATTTCCAATCCGAATTGGGAACAAGACTATCGACCGCAAAACTTGGCGCTGATTGGAAATCGCTGATAATAAAGCATTCCCGATTAGGTTCTGAGGCTTCAACCGTATGCAGTACCGAATCAATCATAGGCCAGAGATTATCGTTCAAATTTGTTTGTACAATACTGTTAACTCTATTCATAATTGGTCCACTCTCTTCGTGGGATCCAGTAAATAATTTTCTTGGCGGATTAGTCTGGTATAATTCTACAGTAGTTTCCCCTTCCAGACCCTCTAAGATTGCAGGCAAAGAAGACTTTGCGCGGTCAAGTAGAGTGCCATCATCGGTCTGAACGGCCATACTTGCAGAATTATCTATGACTATTACTGCTCTGGACTCAACATCGCCTGCCAGTTTACCGGTTGAAGTCCCAATCATCAATGGTCTAGCAAACATTAATATTAAACATAAAATTGCAATCGTGCGCAGGAGCACCAATAACCACTGCTTAATCCTCAAATGCCGTATCGTCTCGTGCTTTAACGACTTGATAAATCGCAGGGTACTGAATTCAGTATCCCGAGTATGGCGTAAACTTATTAAATGAATAATTATTGGTATTGAAATTGCTAACAACCCCCATAGAATTGATGGTGATAAAAACGTCATATTATGACAGTACTTGCTATTGTCATGATAGTTCCGGCAAATAATGGTACAGAAAGATTATCATCGATTGGTATT
Source organism: uncultured Fidelibacterota bacterium (assembly GCA_913062595.1). GTDB lineage: Bacteria > Fidelibacterota > Marinisomatia > Marinisomatales > TCS55. Next base: position 9,620 of record CAJXWT010000006.1, on the reverse strand, counting down.
GGTAATAATTCAATAATCATTGCTGCAAACGCTCCAGAAATAACCACCACTAAGGGTAATGATAGCTGGATCAGATAACCAGATAATAGACAAACAATCAGTCCTGCTACGGTTCCTTCAATAGTTTTATTATAGAACTTTATTTTACCAAATTTTCTTCCTACAAGACCAGCCATGGTATCACCTAAACTCATGTATACTAAACTTATTACGGCGATTTCTTTGGGGAAAATTGCTATAGTTAATGTCGAACCAATAAATACCCAGGTTGCGCCTGTGTATTTCCCGTCCATTTCATGTATACGAAGCATTGAAATGAGAAAATTATTAAATATTTTTTTAATTACAGCTGAACGAACTCTTAAATACTCGATTACAATTGCAAATACTGTTAAGGGTACCAAAATACGGAGTACTTGGAAACGTGATTCAAGAAAAAATAAATAAGTAAATGGAATCACTAAATTAAAAATATGGATTATCTTACGATAATATTCGCTTCGTTGAATCAATTAGAGTTCGTTATTTAAACTATTAAATATGTCTTGTATGTCTAGCACACTTACGACCAAGTTGATCGTCGTAGATTTATCAAGAACTGTACCATCCTTAATAGATTGATCCAATACGGTATATGGTACCAAATCTTGATCTTGATGATAGGAAATCTTCCCGACTTTTAACCGCGATTTAAACAGGAGTTCTTTCGCCTTATTGATTGATAGGCCGATCAGGTTCGGTACTTGGAAAAAATTAGGCGGCATACCTTTGCTAACTGTAATCTGAACACCCATACCTTTCTTTCTCCGATCACCAGCCTTTGGATATTGCCATGCAACCGTACCATTCGGGTATTCTGGGTTATACTCCGTGTACACTGTATCAATCAGTAACCCAATCTGGGTTAACTCAAGTTCTGCACTACGACGGGACTGCCCAATCAGATTTGGAACCGCCACAGATCTTTCAGGTTGGGCAATTTTTAACCTTATAGTCCTTCCCATTTTCACCCGGGTGTAAGGTTTTGGATATTGATCGACTATAGTACCTACCTGAAATTTGTTTGTATAAAGGGTATCAGATACTTCATATCTGTAATTCTCAGATTTGAGAAGACGTACTACCTCATCCAACATTTTATATTGTACATCCATCATAATTCTATTCTGATTATGTCGTGTATACACGGGCATGACCAAAAATTCCGCAATCAGAGCAAAAACGACAATCATGCCGCCAATCGAAACCAAAGTCCTGATGAAATTCATTTTCCCATATGTTTTAGGCGTACAGCAAACATACCAATTACTTTATCGCGTGGTGGAAAAGTTTCCATAACGCCTGGTTTTTTAAACCACTTTTTAGGCAAGTAATGATCTGAAGTATCTATTTTATATCGATTATTCAATTTAAGGAAAGCCTTGATTACATCCCAATTTTCTTCCTTTTCCAACGAGCATGTTGCATAGCATAGCATGCCACCTTTCTTTACGTAATTTGAAACGTTATTCAAAATTTCTAATTGCTGCATTTTGAATTCTTGCAGTTGATTCAATTTTCTGCGCCATCGGATTTCCGGTTTTTGTCCAATTGTCCCAGTCCCAGAGCAAGGAGCATCAATTAAAACTCGATCAGCCTTTGGGAATACATCCTTTGCCGCATCATTTATCTTCCAATTGATCCAAGTCTGACTATGACGCATACTGTCTTTTTCACATAATTTCATGCGTCGACCACTAATATCCGTGGCAATCAATGATCCTGCACCCTGCATTATTTCAGCAATATAAAATGTTTTCGTGCCTGGGGCAGCACAAACATCTAAAATAGTTTCCCCAGGTTGAGGATTTAATAATTCAACTACTGCCCCAGCGGCCCGATCCTGAACAGAAATAATTCCTTTTTGAAAAAATTGGTGTTTTAATAAAAGACCTGCCCCTTTTTCTACAATATAATAATGTTTGGAACGAGGAAATCGTTTAACATGAATTTTATCATCCAAAAGTTTTTGAACCAGCGTTTCATGCTCAATTTTTAACCGATTTCTGCGAACCATCATTTGACCGGGACAATTAAAATATTCACAAAGTCTAACTGTATCATCCATTCCATAATAAGTACCCCATTTTTCTACCAACCAATCGGGATAGGATAACCCCACAGCAATATTCTCAGGAAACTTTCCATTGAAAACATATTTGCCGGAACCTGATATTTTTCGCAGAATAGCATTGATAAGCCCAGTTATATGGGGACCAATATTTTTCCTACTTAATTTCACATAGCTATCGACAACTGCATAATCAGGGGAAATCTCATCCATTAAAAGCTCATACACTCCAAGTCGCAATAAATTACGTACAGGAAATTTCAGCTTGACCGAAGGCTTATGTAAGTTAGCATTAATTATCGTATCCAGAAGTCTTTGCCATTTAACCACTTCATTGGTCAAAACCGTGGTACGTTCGCAGGCCGATCTGGGAGGTCTTTTTATATCAAAATAGTCATTGCGAACATTTCTGAGCCAACGCTTTGACTTTTCAAATTCTAATAGTATTTCAAATGATAATAAGCGTGCATTCAAAATTAAAGTCCGAATCTATCACCAATATTCAGGTTAAAGCCGTTCAGAAAGGAACCGATATCCATTGTTTTTTTCCCTTCCAATTGCACACGGTGAATCAACAAATATCCTTTCCCCGTCTGTACGACCACAATACTCTTCTCAATGGCTGTAATTTCACCAGGTAAATAGTTGGATCCATTGTCATCATTACCCACCCGAGTTTTTTGAATTTTTATCCGTTTACCATTAATTATAGTGACTGCGCCGGGTGTCGGTGTAAGCCCACGTACAAGATTATGTAACTCTCTAGCGGATCTGCTCCAATCTATGATTGTCATGACTTTTGTAATTTTTGGGGCCGAGGTTGCCTGGTTATCATTTTGTTTAATAGCGCTGGCGGCCCCACTTTTAATAAGGTTAATTGTTTTTACTAATAGATCAGACCCGAGAATGCCCATTTTTTCGCTTAAAGTACCATAATTATCATTCGGGTGTATTGGTAACTTATCCTGACAAATTACCGCACCTGTATCTACTTTAGGCTCTATGTAGAATGTACTTAATCCAGTTTCATCCTCTCCATTAATCAAGGCCCATTGAATTGGTGCTGCGCCGCGGTATGCAGGCAATAGCGAACCGTGCAAATTGATGGATCCAAGTTTCGGTATAGTAATCATTGAGTTTGGTAAAATTCGAAATGCTACGACTACAAAAAGATCGGCGTCCAAATCCTTTAACTCACTCACAAAATGGCCACTCTTTAAATTTTGTTCTTGAATGACATGTAGACCCATACTTTTAGCTTTAATTGCAATTGCCGTTTCGCGAATCTTTTTCCCCCGGCCCATTTTCTGAGGTGGATTAGAGACAACAGCTACAATTTGGTAATCCGATGCAACTAATTTTTCTAGCGCAGGCACGGCGAAGGCCGGGTTGCCCATGAATACGAGGTTCATGAGCTACTCCATTCCACGTTTATTGATTTTCGCACAGAAACAGTTGATGTTTCCATCGCTGGTGATAGGTGAAAGGTCTTAGATAAACAATATTGATTAAAGAACGAAACTTTCCTTCGTGTTACGGACTTTTCTCGATTTATTAGAGCTCATTTCAATCTCTTTCAACTTTTTCTTATATTGTAAAGCCATTAAAGGAGAAACGCGATCGATGATAAAAATACCCTTCAGGTGATCAATTTCATGTTGTATGGCACGAGCTAGTAATCCACCAAACTCTTCGATCTGATCCGACCCGTCTGGTAGTTGATATTTAAATCGTATACTTTCTGGACGCTTAATAGGCAATCTTATTTCTGGAATTGATAGACAACCCTCTTCCACTTCTGATTCTCCGAAACTGTCCAATATTTGCCCATTAACGAAGATATGTGCTTCATCTACTTCATCAGTGTAAGACACATCAATTATCATCAAATTCATATCTATTCCGATCTGGTTCGCAGCTAAGCCTACCCCTTCTTCCTCATACATTGTGTCAAACATATCCTCAATTATCTTGGGTAAAACAGAATAATCGGTGACTGGTTTGCATTCTTTACGCAAAATCGGGGCACCGTATTGCACGACATCCAAAACAGCCATTAGTTCTGAGCCTCTATTTGTGTGTCCTGTTCAGTTACACTATTTGCTAATCCAGCAATTGCTGACCGGTTGATATTAATATTCAAATTCTTGTCTATCTTTAACACGAAAATTTTACCCTGATTTTTTATACCAACAACGGTACCATGAATACCGCCAATAGTAATTACTTTATCGCCTTTCTTTAAAGCACCTAACATGTTCTGCTTCTCTTTCCGCTTCTTTCCTTGAGGCCGGATCATTAAAAAATAAATTATCACCATGATTAGAAAGAAAGGGAGAAAAGCCGCAATTCCTCCACCACCCTGAGGTGCATCTGGATTAGTAGCAAAAGCATAAAGAATTTCCACAAATATCTCCTAATTATTGGAAAAAAATTACCGACGGTTATAAGTAATCACAAGTTTTGCTTTAACGGGAATTAATTTGGTTGTGGTAAAGTAATCTCTATCGTTGTGCCGTTACCAATTTTGGATTTGGCTACCCTAATTGACCCGCCATGTATTTCTTTTATTATCCGCGATGTAAGTGACAGACCTAGTCCCCACCCTTGTTCCTTACTACTGAAACCAGGTCTAAAAATATTTCGCCAGTCTTTCCTGGAAATTCCTTTACCCGAATCCTCTATCTGTATAATTACATTTTTAAAGTTCTTTCTCATTTTGACACAAATTATTCCATTGTTGTCTACTGCATCTATCCCGTTTTTAATTACGTTTTCAATGGCCCACGATATTAACACACCATTAGCATTTATATTTATTTCGGGGTCAACCTCATTACTTAACTCTACAGTTTTTCCCATTGAGGGCAATCTCCGGTCCAGATATGAAACAACTTTTTCTACTATTTCAGATAAATTTATTTCCTCTAGTTTCGTTTCGGATCCCATTTTGCTAAATCTATCACTGACCTGCCGCAGTCTATTCAAATCAAGATCCATATCACTCAGGATTTTGTCCCCATCTTCTGGTTTTGTTTTAAGCCACTCTATCCAGCCCATTAACGCTGAAATTGGTGTACCCAATTGGTGGGCTGTCTCACGCGCCATTCCTACCCAGATATTTCGTTTTTCACTGTTCCGAATAATTGTAAAACCAGTAAATCCCAATAATATGAATAACGCTACTGCCCCAATTTCCAGATAGGGCAACCACATTAATCTTCGGATTTGTTTCGAATCACCATAATGCAAATGGCCAATAATTATTGATTCACTTGTGTTTGGATTAGTAAAAAGCAACGCTATGGGTTCATTCTGCCGATTCATGGTTTGCTGTATTTTAATTAGCTCTTTAATTGCCGGTTCCCCAGCTATATTTTTTGAATAAATCGGTTTATTGTCAACACTTGAATAAATAATTGGGAACTGTACTTTCTTAATAATTTCGTCAAACACAAAATTCAAGTTAGCGTCACTTTCATCAGATACGGTTTTTGCAATGATCTCGGCATAAAGTTTTACTATCTCACGATTGTCTTCTCGTAACTCATTCACTATGTGTTGGGTATATCCCAACAACCCAGCTATAAGCGCAAAACCAATAATAAACAGGCCTGCTTTTATATTGCCCGTATGTTTAAAGGGATCCATTACGATGCCGGCGATTTAACCAAACCGAAAGCAATGATCCCAATGCATAAAAGAAATACCCCGATAGATATGGTGATGCCTTTTCTGAAAGAGGACCTGTCATAAATAAATTTAATCTCGTGGTTTCCTGGTGGTACAATTAAACCCCTAATTACTCCATTTGTTTTGAAATATTTTACTTCTTTACCATCAATCTTTGCCTTCCAGCGTAGAGGGTAATATACTTCGCTGATTACTAAAAAACCTTCCGTTGTAGATTCGGTTTGGACTGTCAACTCATGCAATGAATACTGTATATCGGTCACGCTTCCTAAAGTAAAAGAACTGTTTGATTCAATATAAGTTTGGCTTACAAAAGCAGTTCGCCCAGGATCGAACGATTGGGCAGTGATAGCGCCCCAAGGCAAGTTTTTCCCCGCATAAACTTCCACATTCTTTACAAACCATGCCCTAGGTTGGAAATCCTCTAATTCGTACAAGGTAACAGGCATATTCCCTCGACCTGTTTTCATCTTCCCCTGCCTAATTTGCATCAGTCCTGGAAAATTAATTGGTTGCGAACTTAGCAGATATTTGACGTTCAACATACGCATCAACGGTAGTGTACTGGCATTGTTTGTTCTCTGCAGAAAATCATTGTAGACTTTAAGTTTAGCAGGATGATAACCGCCTACTGATTCAAGCCCAAAGGCACGAAACCGTGTTTCGCTAAAAAGTGAACCTGCGGGATAAAAACGGAAAGGTTTTTCACTATCATCCGTTAAAATCTTTGTGATTTGGTCTTGTTGGAAATATCTATCAATGACCAAACTGCTTATTAATTGAGAAGCCCGACCAGACTGTTTACCGGGTTGGATAATTTTTCCATCTACTATAGCGATATCCGTTAATGCCAATATTGTAACAGCAATAGTAAATCCCTGTTCCGTAATCTTCTGGTTGATGAATGCCCAGGTTAATCCAATAAATGCAGCAAGGATTAACACCATTGTCCACGCATCCTTGAGCCACATATCCCAACGCAATGCATTGATTGCTTGGATAGCGCGGGGATCTTGCGTTCGGGGTGGTGTAAAACCTGATGCAACCAATTGCTGAAGAAATGATTGCCCTAGGGTTAGAATCAATAAAAAGAATACTAGCACTCCTGAACAGGTCCAAAACCATCTTGGAATGACCTGTTTATGAATTGTTAATAAGTAATTTAGTCCTAGTGCAGCCATCACGCATGTATTGAACTGCACTAGAATTAATATCATCGCAGGAACACGAAACTTGTTAAAGTATGGGAAAAAACTGTAAAACAAATCATAAATGATGCTCAGATTTTTTCCAAATGATATAAAGATAGCTAATATGGACGTGCCCAGTAGAAACCACATGAATGGATCTCTACGATGTACAAAACCAATCGCCGCTAACACCAGTATTATAATACCCATATAATTTGGATAATCGGTAAATGGCATATCACCCCAATAAGTTTGGCCCCCAAAACCAAAAGCAGATGGAATAATAAAGGTTAATAATTCTTTTGGTGAAAAGGACCAACTGGTGGCATAGTTATAATCCGCGCCACCACTTGTCCCTCCGCCGCGAACAGAAAAGGGTGTATATTCCAACGATGGCAGATATATTAGTAGAGCAATACAAATTCCTAGGACAGCAGCAATAACAAAACCACCGAGTCCATAAAGAGATGTATTTCTTTTTTCGGGAACTTTATAAGTGGAAATCAAGGTAAATAAAACATATGCTCCGGCAAGCATCCATGTGTAATAAGCTATTTGTGCATGTGCTCGTTGTAGTTGGAGTCCCATTAAAATCGCAAGAAACCCAATATTTAACATAATTGGTTTTTGCATTATCTTGATGGTCAGATACATAATCCAGGGAATGTATGCCGCCGTCATCATTTGACTACCGTGACCAAAAACAACCATGGTGATCATAAAGGGCATCATCATGAATGCAGAACTACCAAGGAATGAGGAAAGCGGTGAACACCTAATATATTTCAAAAGAAAAAAACCGCCTAGACCAGTGAAAATTAGATGAGCAAGCTGAATCAACCTCCCAGGAATAAAAAATATTCTAAAAAAATAATCAGGGAAATACAGGTTTGAAATATTGGTGAAAGCCTCTGCAGTTGGCATTCCACTGAAAGTCCAGGGCTGCCAAAGAGGATATTCACCAGTTTTCTCCTGAACTTTATTTAAGATAATACCCGTTGATTTCGGCGCCAAACTATCAGGTGAACCAAAGGTTTTTCCGCCAAAAATAACAGGATTGAATAAGACGCAAACGATAACGAGCAAAATAAATGCGGTAATAACTGAGGGATTTTTTATTAATAACTTCAATCAATATCATTTTTTAAGTGAATTTTTCAATATACCCAAACCGGTCAAAAAGTCCCAGTCTTCTGATTCAAATCTCATCACCCATAGTACAATTCCATAAACCAGGAATGAGATTAATGATACTGCAGACAAAGTTACCAAAGTGTGATAATCCATCACAATGGGATGAATACGCCATAAGCACCACCAAGTAATGGATCCCGCCAGAATTGGTTTAATCATTTTTGTGCTGAAAAAGGTTAATTTTAAAATCCATCGAACTTCCAATACACGCAACAAGCTAATGACAAACAAAGAAATTAGCGTTGCCCAGGCTGCACCAATCATTCCATAATTGGGTATTAATATAATATTCAGAATTATATTAATGATAAATGCCCCAATTGCATTCCAAAGCAACAAGCGCGTATGCCCCGTCATACTCAAGGTAGATTGGGCTGCCCCTAGAATAGCATGGATAAAGGTCGCCGCGGTCAACACAATTAAGACATTTGCGCTAGGGAGATATTCAGCGCCAAAAAGAAGCATTACCTTTTTAGGATAAACCAAAAATATCAACGCAACTGGAATTGAAAAGGTTAGCAACCAGCGGCTGACTAGTTTATAGGAACCGGACATATTCTTTTGATCGCTTTTAGCATGAAACTGCGCTATCATTGGCGAGTATATGCTCAAAAAAGATGTCAACAATGCCTGTAGCAGTCCTGCTGTCCGTGCGGCGGGATGGTACAGGCCAACCGTGGATGCATTGGTGAATGCACCCAGCATCAGGATGTCCATCCAGTGCATCAAGGTCAGCAATATAGTGACAAACATTAGCGGATAAGAAAATACTAACAGTTCCCGATCAAAAGGCGCCTTTAGTAACTGCTGGTTTTTGACTCCTGTGAGTTTTTTCAACACTGCAAACATAACGATAAACCCGATGATACTTGAAACCAGCATAGGTGCCATCAGTGCCACTTCTACTGAAATAAACCAGAAACTGATGATCATTACTACTAGAAGGATGGTAGGGTTTAAAAACTGGGTAATGAATATTTTGTACTTAAGGCGTTTGAAACCCTGTGTGGCAAAAGCCACAACTAGGGTGATTGCATTGAAGGGTATGGCAATGGCAAATACCATCAGCACTATTTTCAATAAGGGAGGTCCTTTTAAAATGTGCGTCACAATAAAGCCGGATGACACCAATAGTCCGGCCATGATCACAACTGAAAAAGCCATTGTCATTTTGACCGCCGATCCTATTAATCGCTGAATTTTTTTCTTTTCAATATCTGGATTCAATAGGGACACAAACCGCATAACTCCAATTTCTATTCCCATCTTACCAAAAACCTCTGAAATCAGCCTCACAGAATTAGCTAAAGAGTATATACCCAGAAATTCTGATCCCACCCAACGCGCTAGGAGTAAAGTATATAAATAGCGATTGATATTGCCGTAGAACATACCGGTGAATGTGACTGCGGATTCCTTAGCTATTTTTTGAG
>CAJXWT010000005.1 GCA_913062595.1 uncultured Fidelibacterota bacterium | reverse complement strand
TTTCAAAGATTATGGAAATAAAATGATAATTGATAATCTCCAGAGTTCCTTTCCTTGGGATTTAAAATTTTATTTGTATATACCTAACTTTATGCCTCCGTCCACAGGAGGAAACCTGGTTAAAATTGATACTGTCTTAAGTGCAGCCAATCCAGCTATAAATAAAACTTTCGAATTATATGGATATACTCTTGAACCGTTACCCCCGGAGACTATTCTTGGTTCATTGGCCTGCTCGCTGGCTGTAATTATACCTGCTCAGCAAGCGACTATTCCACTTGGTAGTGAATCCTTGGGTGGTTTTGGTTTGGATTTGAGTTTTGGTTCCTTGTTTTTCGATAATTTTCAGGCTTTTATATATCAGGAATTAACTGCAGATACACTGGATATTACTGGTTATCCATCCGAAATGACAGGCATTGGATTCCCAGGACTTGAATTCGAGTTTGAGTTTGAATATTCAGTGAATCTACCCTTAGGAATTAATATAAATATGGTTGGCGTTAGTCCATCTGGAGAGCAGATAAAATCCCCATTAACTATTAGTCTGCCTACGCCAGAATCCTATTCCGTTTCTAAAGTTAAATCAATAATTCGCTGGAATAAATCAGGAAGTACAACTCTTGTCTACGCTCCTCATGATTCAGCGCAATGGATTGACAGCACAGCCACGCCACCAATTTCGGGTGAAGTTTCAATTGTTGATTTTTTTGCAGCAATGCCATTAGCGACAGTAGCCCAAGTAAATGCAAAACTTGACGGTGATGCGACCATTAGAACGAAACCGGGAAGTATAGGAGGTGCTTTTAGTTTAAAATTACCATTTTTGGTAACGATGAATGCGCCAGCATTCATTCCACCAACCGGCGTTTCAAAACTTGATGCTATGGATCATGATATTAGAAATAAAATACGGCATTCACTTATCCATTCTGAATTAACGACCACCGTAGAGAATAGTTTACCATTAGGGGGTGAATTCGCGATTTTGCTGTCCAATCAGCCCTTTTTTCCTAAGGATATAACCAGTGAAGCATTAGGCGCTTTTGTCGATACGATGGCAAATCAAGATCAACCTGGCTGGGATTCAAATGATAGTTTATATATTATTGATGAATGCGACTTGCTTAGTCCTTCCAGTGGAAATATTTATATATTTAATGTAATGAGCGATTCCACCCAGTGTGTGGATGGTGTAAAATATTTGGTAAAACACAAAGATGCTGTGATGGATACGGTAGTATCATATGTTGATACTCTCTTCCGTGTATTGCTACCTGATCCGGATTCCTTATACCAAGAAACAAATTCGGAAGGCCACAAGGGTCAGGTTGCCGTGCCGGGAATAACAAGTTATAGTAGTGTCTTGGATACAGGCAGAATTTTTCTGCTTACTGATTATGGTTTACGATATATAGTACCAAGGTTTTCTTTTAATCCAACAGGTGATTCAGAAAGGTTTTTTTCTAGGTACGATGCTATTGATATTAAATCCTTCATCACCTTCCGTGTTGCGAGCACAGGCATATTAGGGCCAACAGAAAATGATATAGTGCTCCATTACCCAAATGGTGGTGAAAATTTGTTGGCAGGGACTGACTATATGATCCGCTGGAAAACATATGGGACAGTCGGTAACGTAGATGTGCATTATGCTACTGGTGTAAATACTAGCGAGGATCAGTGGGTAGAAATTCTAGAAAATATAGTGAATAATGACTCGCTAGCATGGACACCTTTATTTCTAGAAGATAGTGTACGCATTAGAATTAGAGATTCAAGTTCTGAACTAAATGATATCAGTGGCTGGTATTTTAGTGTTACCGGCGGATTGCAAAGCAGCACATCAACCGGTAATGCAGTGATAAATAATGGCAAAATAAAGCAGCTTGGGAAATCCCGCTGATGAAACGCTTAGTTTTTTACTGTTTGATTATTATTGTTATGGTTCACACCACCATCTTGGGGCAAATAAAACGTGATCCACGATCCGTAGCGATGGCGAATGCATATACGACTATTGCAGATGGGTTTTTTGCGGTAGGCTATAATCCAGCTATGCTTGCCTACCAGCAAGATAAACCCTTTATGCTGCAATTATTTGGATTCGATTTGGGTTTATCGGGGAATTTCATCTCTTTGAAGAATCTTAATTCCCTCAGTGGTGATACGCTCTATGCTGCAGGTGAAAATCCAAGGAATCCTAACGATAACAGTAAGGATAGACTTTTTCGGCAGTTTCAAGATGCTGGTGGGTTAGCTTTTGCTCAAAATATTCATCTACCATTGCCGATAATCAATTATTCATCGGGAAATATGGCCTTTACAAGCAATCTGGTATGGATGAGTAATATTGTATTTCCATTAGGGATTCTGGAATTATTGTTTTACGGCAACGGTAAACGACCAGAGTTGGACATGACCTTTAATGTGGAGGTATTTGGCATCAATGAACTTGGGTTTACCTTTGCGGTTCCATATGATCGATTTGCATTAGGTGTGACGGTTAAGTATTTACAGGGTCTTTTTTATTTTGGCGTAGATCCAGATTCTAGTATAGCAACCATTGTTACCAGTGATTATCACGTTTATGGTTCAGGAAAATACCTTTTTCGCTTCGGTGTAGGGGGTAGTGGATTCGGTCTTGATCTAGGATTTGTGACCAAGGAATACAACGGGTTTCGCGCTGGTGTTGCATTAATTAATGCTCTGGGTGTTATTGAGTGGAATAAACAGGGTTTGATGAAAGATTTAGTTGCTGGACCAGATGGTACGATGGGAACAGATGATGATGTATTTAATCCAGCCGCATTCTTGGGTTTCCCAGCGATAAGTGAATACCAGGCTATTTTCTATGAATACAAGATTGATAGTGTTAATGCTGAAGGATTATCGAGCCCAGATATTTTTACCAGTGAACCCTTCAAAGCGGTTGACAATACAGACCCTGATGGTAATCCAAAGGAATTCAAAACTCGCTATCCAGCAATTTTTCGGGCCGGTGTTTCTTATACTAATGAGCTATTTGTTATCAGCTCAGATATTTGGACAGGTTTCAGCAATCGATTCTATGCCCATGCCGGCTGGCGCTGGTCAGTAGGTTTCGAGTTTTTAAAGTTTCAAAATATACCTCTTCGCGTGGGATTTGCTTTTGGTGGTCCTACCTTCAAAGAACTCGGCTTAGGATTTGGTTATCATACCGGACCTTTGATATTCGATTTCGGCTTTGGCTTCAAGAATGGTGTATGGATCCATTCTATGCAAGGACTGAATTTGTCATTGCAGTTAACATTGACCAGTTTTAAAGGTCGCGATAGCAAGCCAGCAGCACCAAGTGATGGTCCTGCACCATTACCGGAAGATGCTGGTACTGATGGAGAACCGGAGGAAGAATCGGGGTCTAGTGATGAATCATCTGAAGAACCAACGCAGGATGCAGAACCGGATTCCGATGAATCACTTTCGGGCGAATAAAAGCAGTAGTAGACCTCCAATAGAAAATACTACATTACCGATCCAAGCGGAGGCCATCGGCTCCAATACACCCTTAAAACCTAAGGACTGGCCAAACTTAATAAACGCGTAATAAAAGAATATCACCAGAAAACTCATCCCAGCCCCAAAAGTAAGTCCGCCACGTGGTTTAATAACTACTAGCGGTAGACCAAAAAGCACCACAATCAGATTTGTAAATGCGAACGATATTTTAAAATATCTGCTTATTTCCCAGCGCGTTGTCTTCACACCATTTTCTTTTAACTGTACAATTCGCTCGGTCAGCTCATTGTAATTGAGTTCGTCGGGTAATTTTCCCTGTTTCAATATGTCATCAGGAGTAAAATCGATCTGGATCAAGGAATCTGATTTATGAATGGATACATCGATTTCGTAGCCATTTTCATCGAAAGTTCTGATAGAATATTCTGACGCTGCCCACCGTTCCAGTGAATCGATCCAGGTAATCTTCTTCGCATCAATACGGTTCAAAATGATACCCTCGCTCATTGATAGGATAGTTACACCTTCCGCGCTTTTTTGACGAACTTTATATTTACCTAAAGCAATATGAATTTTTTCCTTTTTCTGCAAAAAGATGTCATTATAAACGTGTTTCATTTTCCGGCGTGATTTCTTTTTAATGTATTTTTGTTCGATTGCGGACCGCACCTCATTGCCACTGCTTACCACTCTATTTTCAAATTCAAATGATGCATAACTTATAATAATACCAATAATTATTAATGGTATTGCAATACGATAGAGGCTTATGCCGCTTGATTTCATGGCGGTCCACTCGTTGCGTTTGACCAGGAGACCAACACTAAATACGGTCGCAATCAGCATGGCCATTGGCAGCGCTATATTGAAAAACCATGGGACCGTATAAACATAATATTTTGATACAAACTTCCAGGGTACATTATTATCAATAAAACGATCTAGATTTTCAATTAGGTCTACAACAAGGAAAATGCAGGTAAAGCCCAGGATGGATATACCCAAAATGGTCAAAAATTGACGGATAAGGTATAGATCAAGTTGTTTCATTGTTTGCTGGATATTTTTCTTCAGTTGAATTTCCATATAATACGTATATTTCGGAATATATTACCCCAACCATTTTTAATTACACAGGATAGGAAATATTGGCTGACTTAATTCAAACACTAAATCAAACAATGGCGGACCTGGTGAGCTTTTTATGGGTTCATCCCATAGTAGTACTTTTACTTGGCGGGCCCTGAAAAAATGGTTTGCGTACTTTTCAGGATTAATATGGATGACGTTACTTGTGTTTCTGCTTGTTGGAAGCGACTTGTGTTTTATATAATTTTTAATCTATGAATCTAGTAAAACGGTATCCCTTGGTTTTACCGATTCTACTCGTTTTTTGCGGTAGTCTGGCCTTGGCTGCACCTGGGTTCGGGGAAGGTCAAAGTGGAGTGTCCTGGGTATCAGTAATGCCGCCCGTGGTAGCCATTGTTTTGGCATTGATTACCCGGCAGGCTCATTTATCCCTGTTTATGGGTATTTTCATCGGTGTTTGCATTCATACGGGAGGCATCTGGTCAGGATTAACGACTTCCCTGGATACTTACCTGGTGAACTCTTTGGCGGGAAGTTCGAGTCATACCTCTATTTTGATGTTTACTCTTGCCTTCGGCGGTTTGATCGGAGTGATGTCCGCCAACGGCGGTTTAAAGGGGATCGTTGCTGCCGCATCTAAATATGCAACAAACAATTTCCGGGGTCAGTTGGTCACAGCTATTATGGGTCTGGTAATTTTTATTGACGATTATTCCAACACCCTGCTGGTGGGTAATATGATGCGCCCCTTTACAGACAGTGTCCGAATTTCCAGGGAAAAGCTGTCCTACTTGGTGGATTCTACGGCTGCGCCTGTGGCCAGCCTGGCCGCCATCAGTACCTGGTCTATTTTCCAGATGAGCCTCTTGGACAGTCCCTATAAAGCACACGGTATTTCGGCCAATCTGTATTTGACTTTTCTACAGAGTATTCCCTATTCCTTCTACTGCATATTTACATTGGTATTCCTTTTTGCCACTGTATTGATGCGCAGAGAGATGGGACCCATGCATAAAGCGGAGACACGATCGCAAACCACCGGTGCCGTGTTGGCAGAAAATGCTCAGCCTATGGTGGATGAATCTCTGGTCCGAGAATTTGAAGAAAGTAAACTGAGTCACTGGAGTAACGGCCTGATCCCGATTTTGGCTGTGCTTGTAATTACCATTTGCGGTTTGTTTATTACCGGCATTGAAGGCCTGGATAATGGTTCCCCGAAGACAATCCGCAATATCATCGGAAATTCTAATGCCAATGCCAGTCTGATTTGGGGTTCATTCCTGGCTGGGTTTATTGCCATCATTATGTCTGTGAGCGGGGGACTGTTATCCTTGATAAAGGCCATGGATGCCTGGATCAGTGGAGTACGATCCATGGTTATGGCTTGTATTATTCTGGTGTTGGCTTGGACTATTGGAGATGTCTGTGCGGATATGAAAACAGCTGAATATATCGTGGATCTGACCTCTGGATTTTTAACTCCTGCACTCCTGCCTGCTGTCACGTTTTTTACTGCTGCTGTTATTAGCTTTTCCACCGGTTCCTCCTGGGCCACCATGTCAATCCTGGTCCCGGTTACTGTACCTATGTCTATCCAATTACTGGGCGGTGAAGGAAATCAAGTGGTTCAGGATCCTATCTTCCTTTCTACATTTGCCGGCGTACTGTCTGGGTCGGTATTCGGTGACCATTGCTCCCCAATTTCTGATACGACAGTTTTATCCTCTACGGCCTCAGGATCTGACCACATTGACCATGTACGCACTCAATTGCCTTACGCTTTAATTTCCGGCGTGATTGCATTGCTTGCGGGATACATTTTTACCGGTTTGGGTATATCCTTGATTGTGAGTCTTTCAGTGGGGTTAGTTCTGGTGATAGGCGTACTGAAAATATTTGGTAAACCAATTTTACACGAGTAATCAATTCATCTTTTCAGGGTGTATTTTCATTTTATTTTTTGCTTCTGATTTATAATGCTTTACCTTGAAAAACTAGCTTCGGAGTTCGCCTCACTCATGTGGGGTTATCCGCTACTCATTCTGATGATGGGAGGCGGAGTTTTTTTCACTGTTTATTCCCGTTTTACACCGTTCAGATTTTTCAGGCATGGCGTCAAAATTCTTCTCGGTCAATATGACAACCCGCAAGATCCCGGCGATTTAACCCATTTTCAGGCATTGTCTACAGCCCTAGCCAGTACAGTCGGAATGGGGAACATAAGCGGCGTGGCAGTGGCTATCAGCATGGGTGGGCCTGGGGCTTTATTTTGGATGTGGATCAGTGCATTTGTGGGCATGTCTACGAAATTTTTCACCTGTACACTGAGTATCATGTTTCGCGGAAAAGATGATCGGGGAGATGTGCAGGGCGGACCCATGTATGTGATAGAAACTGCACTGGGAAGAAAATTCAAGGCCTTGGCAATTTTGTTCAGTACAGCGGGGTTAATTGGCTGCCTGCCTCTGTTCCAGGCAAACCAGTTGACCCAGATCATTCGTGATGAGATCTGGATGAAAAATGGTTGGTTTACTGATGCTGTTTTAACAGGTAACCTGATGGTAGGAATACCCGTTGCTGTTTTAGTAGCGTTTGTGATATTTGGCGGGATCAAAAGGATTGGCTATGTAGCGTCCAGGCTGGTACCACTCATGGTTTCGTTATACCTGTTGGCTGGAATATTTATCGTGATTACAAATCTGGCACATATTCCTGACCTACTGGCACTTATTTTCAGTGATGCATTTTCCGGAAAAGCAGCTGCAGGCGGCGTGATCGGATCCGTAATTATCACTGGTGTCCGTCGAGCATCCTTTTCCAATGAAGCTGGTCTGGGGACCGAAGCTATGGCACATGGTGCAGCCAAAACCCGTGAACCGGTACGGGAAGGACTAGTGGCCATGTTAGGACCTTTTATCGATACCATTGTGGTCTGCTCCATCACAGGGATTGTCATTTTATTATCCGGATTGTGGCAGGGGGATGAAACCAGCGGCGTAACCCTTACGACCATGGCCTTCAGCCAGGAACTGGGCAGCATGGGTAAATCACTGCTATTAATTTGCGTTTTCATATTCAGTCTTACGACGATGTTCGGGCAATCTTATTACGGCAGTAAATGTACAGGCTATTTGTTTGGCACACGTTGGCAACAGAAGTATAATTTATTTTATGTCATTGCGGTGATTTTCGGGGCCGTCGTTTCCCTGAATGTGGTCATAAATATCATTGATGGGGTTTATGCGCTGATGGCCATTCCGACCATGGTTTCGGCGCTCTTGCTTTCACCACAAGTAATGAACGAAGCAAAACGTTATTTTACGACTCTGAAACAATGAGCAAACGGCGACACCTGACAACTGAACAAAGCAATCCATCATCGAACAGGATTGATGATTTATCCGTGCGTGAAATCTTGGATATGATCAATAGAGAAGATCGGGCCGTGGCTCAAAAAGTAGGGGATGCTTTGCCTGAAATTGAAGATACAGTAAAGCTAACAGTGGCTGCATTACGGAATGGTAAAAGAGTGTTTTATTTAGGCGCCGGCACGAGCGGTAGATTGGGAGTGTTGGATGCTTCAGAAATGCCGCCAACATATTCCGTTCCCATAGATTGGTTTCAAGGCATCATTGCTGGAGGTGATATGGCACTGCGAAAATCAATCGAGGGTGCTGAGGATAAGCCCGATGCTGCCATTAAAGATCTGACCACCCATGGCATTGAAGCAGGGGATGTGATTATCGGTATTAGCGCCAGTGGTGCAGCAAAATATGTTCAGTCTGCATTAAACTATGGCCACGAAATAGGATCAAAAACAATTTACCTGACCTGTACTGCTAAACCATTTTATCCTGTTAATGTTGATCTAACTATTTTTATTGATGTAGGTCCTGAAATCATAACCGGTTCAACCCGCATGAAAGCGGGAACAGCAACAAAAATGGTTTTGAACATGATCTCCACAGCCACAATGATTCGCCTGGGAAAAGTATATGGTAATTTGATGGTTGATCTGATGGCAGTTAATGAAAAACTAGTAGATCGTGGAATCCGTATTATACAAGATTTTACAAATCTGAATTTTAAAGATTCCCATAGAATATTGGTTGCAGCAAAAATGTCCGTAAAAACTGCCCTTGTTATGGTTAAAAAAGATTGCAATTTGGACGTTGCTGAAAAACTTCTTCTGGATGCGAACGGTTTTTTACGAGATGTAATCGATTAATCCAACAGAGATAAAACTAAACTAAAAAGAATTTTATGCTTTCGATTTTCAACACAGCAGGACCAAATATTTCAAGAAAGGCAGCTCGAAGCATAGTTAGAGATGTATATGGATTAGATTTATCTGCTACAGCTCTTACGAGCGAACGGGACCAAAATTTTTTATTAAAGGAAAAAGCCGAGCCAAAATACGTTTTGAAGATCTCTCATGCTGCTGAATCATTCGATGTATTGGAAATGCAGCATGCCGCCCTCGCACACATATATTTGTATGACCCTGAAATCCAATTACCTCGTACAGTAAATACATTGGATAATGAACTTATTTTTCACCATGAAACTGCTTCTAATGAAAAGCATTATATTCGTATGGTGGAATATGTTCCAGGTGAATTAATGAAAGACCTGGGAAAACAAACGAATGGTTTAATTATTGATCTTGGCTATTTGCTTGGCAGATTGGATCTTGCACTACAGGATTTTGAACATCCAGCAGCTAAACGGTCTTTTCCATGGAATGTAGCCCAAACAGATTTCTTGATAAATAATCAGGATAATATTCGTTCTAAAGAAGATCAATTAATTATCCAACACTTCCTTCAGGAATATGAAAAAAATATTGTTCCGATCAGTCATGAATTAAACAGGGCAGTTATTCATAATGATGGCAATGACCACAATGTAATCGTTAATAAAGATAATCGTGCCCATGGTATCATTGATTTTGGTGATATGGTCCATACTTATATTATCTGTGAACCTGCTATCTGTCTCGCTTATCTGGTCATAAATAATCCTGATCCGATAGGTCTTGCCGCGGAGTTAATTAAGGCGTATCAAGCGGTATTTCCATTAACGGAATTGGAAATCAGTGTGATCATGTATTTTATTTGCCTACGCCTGTGCGTTTCGGTAACGATGGCAGCCTACCGCAAACAGTTATTTCCTGATAATAAATATATTACAGTAACCGAAGATCAGGCCTGGGCTTTCTTGAGAAAAATGAAGAATGCGGATCTGAAGGGCTGGTCAGACCAAGTTGTGGATAAAACTTTCCATTGAGGTATTTTGCTTAGCACTGAGAATATCAAGAAACTCCGGTGCCAATATATCGGTCCATCTTTAAGTCTTTCTTATCATGAACCATTGCATATCGTAAAAGGAAAAGGACAATATTTATATGGCAGCGATGGCAGGCAATATCTTGATGCAGTGAATAATATCAGTCATGTGGGTCATTGTCACCCCCGTGTTCTTGCGGCCCTGGAGGAACAAAACAGGTTATTGAACACCAATACCAGGTACCTCCATGACAATATTGTTACGTATGCTGAAGAGTTGACCAATAAATTACCAGCGAAACTGGATGTTTGTTATTTCACCAATTCAGGGAGCGAAAGCAATGACCTGGCTTTGTGTATGGCCAGGAATTATACTGGCAGCAATCAAACGATTGTGATTGCAGGTGCCTATCATGGTCATACAAAGGCCACAATTGAAGTAAGTCCGTATAAATTTGATGGTCCGGGTGGTGCAGGATCACCAGATTTTGTGCACCAGATCCCAATGCCGGATCCATATCGGGGTAAATACAGGTCCAACGATGGTGATATTGCTTTAAAATATGCTGATTGTGTCCAGCAGATCCTTGATGTTTTACACGATGATAATAAACAGGTTTCGGCTTTTATTGCCGAGGCAATACTGGGCTGCGGTGGCCAGATCTTTTTTCCAGAAGGGTTTTTAGCTGCAGCTAGTACAAAAGTACAGCAAACCGGTGGCTTATACATTGCTGATGAAGTATAGATTGGTTTTGGCAGGGTAGGGTCCCATTTTTGGGGTTTCGAATCAGAGAATGCACGGCCAGACATTGTAACAATGGGAAAATCCATGGGTAATGGTCATCCATTATCTGCAGTGGTGACAACTAAAAAAATTGCTGATGCATTTAACAATGGTATGGAATACTTTAATTCTTTTGGAGGTAACCCTGTATCTTGCGCTGTCGGTCGAGCCGTGCTGAAAGTAATAGAAGAAGAAAAATTACAAGAAAATGCGTTACAGGTGGGTTCGTATTTAATGGACCAATTAAATGATTTGAAACAAAGGCATAATATTATTGGTGATGTGCGGGGACGTGGTCTATTTTTTGGTATAGAATTGATAAAAGATCCTGAAAAACTGACCCCTGCAAGTGATGAGGCGGAAAAAATAGCGAATGATATGAAAGATCATGGAATACTTATAAGCACCGATGGTCCAGATCATAATGTTCTAAAAATCAAACCACCAATGGTGTTTACCAATGATAATACTGATCAATTGGTTGAAACTTTAAATAAGGTATTAATGGATGATAATTTCAACTAAACGTACATGATTAAAACTTTTGTTAATATACTGGTATTGATAACAATTATATTGATTGCTTATTTCATGGTAGGTAACAAGACGTCAATTGATCGGCCGGATTGGGAAAATCCGGCGGTTCTAAGTATAAATCGAGAAGATCCCACGGCCCATTTTTTCCATTATGAGTCTGAGGATCTGGCATTGTTGGGCGATCCGGAAAAATCACATTATTATCAATCCTTGAATGGTCAATGGAAGTTTCATTATGCATTGAATCCAGAAAGTCAACCCTTGGATTTTATGAAAAGTGATTTTGATGTAACGCAATGGGATGACATAGAAGTGCCTGGGAGTTGGGAGATGCAAGGCTGGTCTGTTCCAATTTATCTTGATGAAGAATATCCGTTTCCACCTGAGCCGCCTGCGGTACCACATGATTACAATCGCGTGGGTAGTTACCGACGTAATTTTCATTTACCTGACGATTGGTTAACCCGCAATATTTTTATTCAATTTGATGGAGTGCGATCTGCATTTTATTTATGGATTAACGGACAGTTTGTAGGCTACAGTCAGGATTCAAAAACACCTGCTGAATTCGATATTACTGATTTTGTTGTATCCGGTGAAAATACCGTTTCGGTTCAGGTTTACCGTTTTTCTGATGGTTCCTACCTAGAAGGACAGGATACCTGGCGTATCAGTGGAATTGAACGGGATGTTTTTATCCGTGCTCAACCAAAAGTAAGGGTTTCTGATTTTACTCTAATAGCAGATCTAGATAGCACATATCAAAATGGTCAATTCGAATTGCTTATCGATTTCATAAATAAAACGCCTGATAGCGTAGATGTTTTGATCCGAGGGGAATTAACTAGATTTGATAATCCGCAGTTTCCTGTAGTTACATTTGATAGAAAGATAAAATGTAGTAAATCGGATACTCTAAATTTTAATACGGTTATTGAAGATGTAGATCGATGGTCAGCAGAGACACCGAACCTCTACAGGCTGATGATCACGATCTTTGATAGTGATGGTAAAGTCATTCAAAGTTTCACCCAACAGGTTGGATTCAGGAAGGTAGAGATAGCCCATGGAAATTTGCTTGTGAACGGAAAAACTGTAATGTTCCGCGGTGTTAACCGCCATGAATGGGATCCTGTGCGGGGGCGATCGATTACAGAAGACCTAATGATTAAAGATATCCAATTAATGAAAGCGTATAACATAAACGCAGTAAGGACTAGTCACTACCCAAATCAAGTGCGCTGGTATGAATTATGCAACAAATATGGCTTATATGTCATTGATGAAGCAAATATTGAAGCACACGGTATGGAATTCCATCCTCAGAAGTATGGCTTTATTGCCGATGATCCGGAATGGAAATCAGCCTGGTTGGAGCGGGGCAGAGCAATGGTGGAAAGAGATAAAAATCAGCCAAGTATTATTATGTGGTCAATGGGCAATGAAGCAGGAGATGGAGCGAATTTTAAAGCACTTTATCAGTGGATGAAAGAAAAGGATCCATCCCGCCCCGTAGCCTATGAACCCGCACGGGAGAGGAAGCATACCGATGTAGTTTTCCCCATGTATGCAACAATTGAAACTATCAAAAAATATGCGGAAAAGGATCCATCCCGTCCACTTATCCTCTGCGAATATTCCCATGCTATGGGCAACAGCGTTGGTAATCTGCAGGATTATTGGGATACATTTGAAGAATACACGGCTCTGCAAGGTGGCTTTATCTGGGATTGGGCAGACCAGGTTATCCTGAAAATAGATTCCAGCGGTAGGGAGTACTGGGCTTATGGTGGCGATTTTGGTACAGAGTTCACTGCGAATGATTCTAATTTTTGTGCCAATGGACTGGTGGCAGCGGATCGTACACCGAACCCGCATTTTTTCGAAGTGAAAAAGGTCTATCAACCAGTGAAGTTTGAAGCAGAAAATATTGCCCGTGGACAGGTAAGAATAACTAATCGGTACGAATTTATTAATCTGGATCATCTTGATTTTACCTGGTTCATTGCTGAGGATGGCAAAACGGTAGAATCGGGTAAATTAGGTAAGTTGGATCTGCATCCAGGTCAGAGTACTGTTTTATCTTTCAATCTTTCCGGCGTTGTGCCTAAACCCGGTGCAGAATATTTTCTTACCATACGAGCCAGAACGAATCGTGATCTTCCGCTGATAGAAAAAAAACATGTTGTTGCCTGGGAACAATTCAAGTTGTCGATTAGGCGTCCTTCTGTAGAGCAAGACATAACTAAATTTCCAGCGATACGGTTTTCGGAAACAGATAGCACTGTGAGTATAATAGGATCAAATTTCCATGCTGTTGTTAATAAGGCCACGGGATATTTATCTGACTATGTTTTCAAAAACCGGCATTTAATTCAATCAGATCTTATGCCTCATTTTTGGCGTGCTCCCCTTGATAATGATCTTGGAAATCTCATGCACATTCGGACAGCTGTGTGGAAAAATATTGGTAAAGAATTAACCGTTCAATATTTCCAGCGTTCCTTGGCGAATAATGTCGCCAAGATCAAAGTGATCACTGAACATAAGGTCACGGGATCAAAAATTACGATGACTTACCAAATCTACGGTAATGGCTTAATTGATATCCAACTACAACTGAAAACTGGAAATAAAAGATTACCAGAATTACCAAGATTCGGAATGAAAATGACATTACCTAAAGATTTCAACAGATTAACTTGGTATGGGCGGGGACCACACGAAAATTACTGGGATCGGAAAACATCAGCAGCTGTGAAAGTTTTTTCCGGTTCAGTTTGGGATCAGACTTACCCTTACGTCCGTCCCCAAGAGACAGGGAATAAAACAGATATACGGTGGATGGCCCTGGATAATGGAACAATTGGTTTAATGGCCGTAGGTCAACCAACATTTGATGGCAGTGTGCATCAGTACCCGTATCATGATCTGGATTATGTACCTGGCGATCATCGGCACGGTAAACTGGATTTACAGCCAAAAAATCAAGTAGATTGGCTAATAGATTTTCGTCAAACTGGTGTGGGAGGTGACAATAGTTGGGGCGCGCGACCGCATTTGGAATACACCTTGGCTGGAAAATCAAGTAGCTACGAATATAATTTTTACCTTAGACCCTTTGTAAAAGATGATGATCTTATGGCACTTTCAAAATTGAAATTAAAATAGGGTGAACTGGAGTAACATATCGTGAATACTATCTCTATAGTCTCTTTCATTACAGCTACGGCGGCAGTCGCAGTTTTTACTTATATCCTTGTCGGACGAATGAAGAAAAGCAAGAGTGCAACGGAAGAATATTTTACCGGTGGGAGGGCCTTAACCTGGCCGATTGTTGCTGGTTCATTATTACTTACTAATTTATCCACTGAGCAATTAGTGGGGCTGAATGGTGATGTATTTGGAGATAAGGCCTTGGTAGGTGTGGCTTGGGAAGCTTTGGCCGCATTTGCCATGATTGCCACGGCACTTGTTTTTCTACCCACATATCTCGCTAGTGGATTTACAACAACACCTGCGTTCCTGGAAAAACGTTTTGACAAGACAACCCGTTCAATGGTTTCAGGTCTGTTTCTATTTGGATATGTAACTGTTTTATTGCCGGTGGTCTTGTATACTGGATCCCTGGCTTTAATAACTATGTTCGGGTTGAATATGCCCCTTTATTTGGTTGTTGCTATCATTGGAGTTTTGGGTAGTTCCTATGCGATTTTTGGTGGATTAAAATCTGTTGCAGTAAGTGACACCTTGAATGGGATCGGTCTGCTTATCGGTGGTCTGGCAATTCCCTATCTAGCTTTGGCCGCTTTGGGTGGTGGATCATTCTTTGATGGAATGGCAACTCTAGGCCGAGATAATCCTCAATACCTGGCAGTGTTAGCTCAAACAAACCTGGACGGTAAAACTGTTACTGTACCATGGCCAACTTTATTTACCGGCATGATGTTTATCCAAGTTTTTTACTGGTCTACAAATCAGGTTATTGTGCAACGGGCCATGGCTGCCCGTAGTTTAGCGGAGGGCCAAAAGGGTATCCTTTTTGCTTCAGGTATGAAATTATTGGGCCCAATTATGTTATGTCTGCCAGGAATAATTGCCCTTCATATGCCAGATTTGAATATTGGTAAACAGGATCAGGTGTATGGCGCTGTCGTACGTCATGTTCTACCAGATTGGTCTTTGGGGCTATTTGCTGCAGTGCTGGTTGGTTCCATTTTAAGCTCCTTCAATAGTGCATTGAATAGCGCTTCCACACTTTTTTCCCTACAATTTTATCGCGGCTATATCAATCCTTCTGCTTCTGGTGAAGAGACTGTAAAAATCGGAAAGTATTTTTGTATACTACTAGCCGTGGCTTCTATTCTTATTGCACCACAATTGGCCCAGATGGAATCCATATTTCAATATTTACAAAAGGTTAATGGTCTCTATAGTGTTCCAATCATAGGAATATTCCTTTTGGGAATAACTACAAGACATGTACCTGCTCTGGCAGCGAAGGTTGGGATGATTGTAGGTATTTCATTTTATTCATTCTTTACCTTTGTAAATATAAAAGATGTAATCCCATTTTTTGCTAACACCGATGGTGATCTGCATTGGCTGCATGGTTATTTTATTAGTTTCTTGGCCTCCATTTGTGTTATGCTGATCATTGGTTATCTAGCACCCAAAACAACAGAAGAAATTGCCGTTAGTGAGGAAAAGACGCCTGCACCTGTAGATATGACACCCTGGCCTATGGCAAAGAAAGTATCCGCTGGTATTTTCAGTGCAACCGTAGCCATTTATTTGCTTTTGACCTGGGCCGCAAGCTGAATATTACCATTAGCGGTAACCAATAAATAATACTATGAAGCGTCGGAAATTTTTACTTATGAGCTCCTTATTGGGCTCAGCCGTAGCGATAATTCCCAGTGAGTTATTTTCATATCCTGTAACGAAAAACCGATTGCGGGTTGGATTTATTGGTACTGGATTGCGAGGGCAAGGCATGATGCGACTCACAACCCACAGAGACGATGTAGATATTCCAGCAATTTGTGATATAGATGATGGTATGGTAAACAGGGCATTGACAGTACTGAAGAAAGCAGGCCGACCCGAACCAACAGTGTATAATAAAGGGGATGAAGATTTTCGAAATCTGGTGAAGAATGAGAATTTAGATGGTGTATTTATTGCAACCCCATGGGAATGGCACCATCCTATGGCCGTGGCAGCCATGAACGCAGGAAAGCATGTAGGCACGGAAGTACCTGCAGCTCTTACGGTTGCGGATTGCTGGGATCTGGTTAATACTTCCGAAAAAACTGGCAGGTTCTGTATGATCATGGAAAATGTGTGCTATCGACGTGATGTTATGGCAGTCTTAAATATGGTGCGTAAAGGTCTCTTTGGCGAATTATTGCACTGTCAGGGGGGGTACCAGCATGATTTACGGAGAGTAAAATTTAATGATGGCATAAAACCATATGGGGGTGGTGTTGAATTCGGTGAAAAAGGCTACAGCGAAGCGAAATGGCGTACAAATCATAGTGTGAATCGTAACGGTGACCTATATCCTACCCACGGACTCGGGCCGGTAAGCAACATGCTGGATATTAATCACGGTAACCGGATGGTCCATTTGACATCTACAGCAACACAAACACGCGGGCTGCATCAGTATATCGTGGAGCACGGTGGCTCTAATCATCCCAATGCGGCAATAGACTTCAAATTAGGTGATATAGTTACTACAGTTATAAAATGTGCCAATGGTCAAACTATCATGCTTAGTCACGACACCAATTCACCCCGACCTTATAGTTTGAATTTCCGAGTGCAGGGGACTAAGGGCTTATGGATGAAGGACAGTCAGTCTATATACATTGAGAGCGTAAGCCCTATGGATCATCGCTGGGAAGAAGATAAAGCATACCTGAAAGAATATGATCATCCGTTATGGCAAAGATTTGAGGATCAGGCAGCTGGCGCGGGCCATGGCGGAATGGATTTCTTTGTGCTTCGCGCTTTCCTGGAAGCAATGAAGCGCAACACAGAGCCTCCATTGGATGTATATGATGCCGCTAGCTGGAGTGTAATCAGTCCACTCTCAGAAAAGTCCATTAGACAAAATAGTGCATCCATAAAAATACCTGACTTTACCAGGGGGAAATGGAAAACCAACAAACCTGTATTTGGTTTAAACGATCAATATTAATTTATGACTTTAACGACACTTGATTGGACTATTGTTGGCGCATATTTTGCGCTTTCATTGGCCGTGGGCATCTGGGCATCAAAACAGGCTGGAAAAGATACGAAATCTTTTTTCCTGGCCGGTCGCAATATGCCCTGGTGGCTGCTGGGGGTTAGTATGGTGGCCACGACATTCTCTACGGACACGCCTAATCTTGTTACTGATCTCGTTCGCCAAAATGGTGTCTCAGGCAACTGGGTCTGGTGGGCATTTTTACTCACAGGGATGCTGACTGTTTTTGTCTATGCTAAACTGTGGCACCGTTCCGGAGTATTGACTGATATTGAATTTTATGAACTTCGGTACAGCGGTAAGGCAGCAGCATTTTTACGAGGATTCCGCGCCTTATATCTTGGATTGGTATTCAATGTTTTAGTTATGGGTGCAGTGAGCCTCGCCGCAGTAAAATTTGGCGAGATTGTATTAGGCTGGCCCGGCTGGCTAACGCTTCTAATTGCCTGCTCAATTACATTGTCATACAGCACGTTGGGAGGACTGAAGGCAGTAATTATTACAGACTTTGTTCAATTTTCACTGGCCATGGTCGGTTCGATATGGGCCATGATATATATTCTTGGTTTAGAACAAATTGGTGGTTTATCCAATTTGATCACCCATGCAAATGTTGTTGATAAACTGGCGCTTATTCCGGATCTGTCAGATCCAGATATTTGGGTGCCCATCTTATTGGTCCCATTAGCTGTACAATGGTGGGCCAGTTATTATCCCGGGTCTGAACCCGGTGGTGGTGGGTATATCGCGCAACGTATGTTTTCTGCTAAAGATGAAAAGAATGCTGTCAGTGCTACCCTGTTTTTCAATGTAGCCCACTATGCGTTGCGTCCCTGGCCATGGATCCTTATTGCTTTGTCCTCGCTAATTGTATTTCCTGAATTGTCAGATATACAAGATGCATTTCCAAATTTATCGCCAGACAAACTGGGCCATGATGTAGCTTATCCAGCCATGCTAACATTACTGCCCACAGGTTTACTTGGTCTGGTGGCTGCTTCGCTGATTGCAGCTTTTATGAGTACCATGTCTACTCAACTTAACTTGGGTGCTAGTTACCTAGTAAATGATTTTTACCAGCGCTTTATTAAACCAGATGCTTCTGAAAAACACCTGGTAAATGTAGGCCGCTTATTTACTGTAATATCGATTATTCTTGGAGGCGGTCTAGGCCTTTTCCTGACCAGCGCTGGCCAGGCGTTCGAACTGTTACTTATGATCGGTGCCGGTACGGGAATGATCTATATCCTGCGCTGGTTCTGGTGGCGGATCAACGCCTACACAGAGATCGTGGCCATGGTTAGTTCATTATGTATTGCTTTTTATTTTAATTTTATCAATCAAAGTTTTCCCGGGTGGGAGAAAATAGTTATTGGCGCAATTTTAACCACTGTGGTATGGGTTGTAGCCACATATTTTACACCGCCAGATGATGAAGAAACACTTAAGAACTTTGTGAAAAAAGTAAACCCTGGTGGTCCGGGCTGGTCGAGATATTCCCATGGAGTCTCTTCTGAACCGTGGCCGGTACCAAATGGGATACTGTGTATGATGCTCGGCTGTTTCGCTGTTTATGGTGTACTCCTTGGTGTTGGCCAACTGATTTATGGGGAACCATTTGGAATCGCATTGATCGGGCTCGCCGGGGTTTCAGCTTTTGGTTTAACCCGCTTGTGGAAATAAGCACTCCCGGAAGGATCTGTCTTTTCGGAGAGCACCAGGATTATCTAGGGCTACCAGTGGTAGCCATGGCCATATCACTTCGAGCCCAAATTACCGGTCAAAAGCGAAAAGATCAGCAAGTTATTATTCATAAGCCGGACATCGGTGAAACGGAGTCATTTTTACTTAATGATTTAGTTTACACCAAACCGCGTGATTATTTCAAAAGCGGAATAAAAATCTGCAGTGGAGAGGAACTTGTTTTTTCTAATGGCTTTGAAAGCGAAATTACTAGCGAAATTCCCATTCAGGCTGGTGTTGGCAGTTCATCAGCGGTTATGGTGAGTTGGATTTATTTCTTGTCCCGTATGGCGGATACGCCAGTAGCTTGGAATGCCCAAAAAATTGGTGAACTGGCTTATAAAGCAGAGGTGTTGGAGTTTGCGGAACCAGGTGGTATGATGGACCAGTATTCCGCCACCATGGGTCACCTGCTCTATTTAGAGTCCGAACCGGAGATATCCATCAAATCCTTGAACCCAAATTTGGGGATTTTTGTTTTAGGAGATTCTTGCGAGCCGAAGGATACTATGAGTATTCTGCAACGTTGCCGGGATACCCGGCTGGAGATCATCAAAAAATTAAAAGTAAAAAATCCGGATTTTAACATTCATACTTGCACCGATGTGGATATGTCCCCATTGAATGATGAAGAGAAAGGTATTTTCCAAGGGACAATCAAAAATAGGAATATTTTGAGACAAGCTTTACCCGAATTAGAAAAAGTAAGACCTGATCCTACTTGTATCGGCACTCGTTTAACCCAACATCATGCTGTGTTACGGGATATTTTACAGGTCAGCACACCCAAAATCGAAGCTATGCTAGATGCGTCTTTAGATGCCGGTGCGTTGGGTGGTAAGATCAATGGATCAGGAGGCGGGGGATGTATGTTTGCTTATGCTCCAAAAAATGCTGAAATTGTAGCCGAAGCCATTGAAAAAGTTGGTGGTAAATCTTTTATAATTAGTTCAGATAGTGGTACGAGAATTGTATAAATCCCATGAAGGTCTGTTTTTTCTATGAATAATATCACATTGCTGGTTATGGCCGCAGGAATAGGTTCGCGCTATGGCGGTTTAAAACAATTAGATGAAGTTGGTCCCGGTGGGGAGACCATTATTGATTATTCAGTGTATGATGCTATTGCAGCAGGTTTTACCAAGGTTATTTTTATCATTCGCCAGGATTTTGAGCAGGAATTCAAATTAAAGGTATCCGATAAATTCGCCGATAAGATCCAGGTTGAATTTTCTTTTCAGGATATTCAGAATCTTCCAAATGGTTTCACCTGTCCTGAAGGTCGAGAAAAACCCTGGGGGACAGGTCACGCCATTTTATCTGCTGCGGAATTGATCGATGGTCCCTTTAATGCGATTAATGCCGATGATTATTATGGTCGAGAATCATTCCAAACAATAGCGGATTTTTATGCCCATGAAAGTAATGTTTTTAGCATGGTTACGTTTCGCCTGGAAAATACACTATCTATTTTTGGACCTGTAACGCGAGGATTATGCGAAGTGGAAAATGATCGACTAGCCACTGTAGTCGAGACAGATAATCTTCAAAAAATAAATTCGGGGATTGCATCAGATCGAGATGTTGATTTAAACGGCAGTGAACCCGTCTCAATGAACATGTGGGGTTTTACACCCGTTATTTTTGATTATTTACAAGATATGTTTGTGGATTTTCTAGCACAACGGGGAGATGAATTAAAAAGTGAATTTTTAATTCCCAATGTAATCAATGATCTCATCCGGTCAGGGAAAGAAAGTGTTCATGTTTTGTATAGTAATGCGTCCTGGTTTGGAGTTACGTACAAAGAAGATAAACCTTATGTGGTTGACCAAATCCAGAAACTAATTGAGAAGGGGTTTTATCCGCTTAAGTTATTTGGCTAATTATCAGGTGGTAAATCCTCTCAAAATATTTGCACTTTTTCCGCTACTATCTGTTTATTATACTTACGTATACCGTTCAAGGAGGTGTGAGGTAATATGGATCCAAAAATTTTCTGGTTAATTACGTTTGTCGGAATTTACTGGGCATACTGTCTGTTTTGGGGGATAAAGGGTGCCCAGACGGCTAAGACATCTACTGACTATTTTCTAGCAGGACGATCAATAAGTGTCATTGTGTTTGTCCTGGCGGCAACTGCTACAAGCTTCAGTGGTTGGACATTTGTCGGCCATCCTGGGAAAATATTTAATGATGGTTTACCGTATGCATTTGCGTCCTTTTACGCGCTGACGATCCCATTTACTGGAGTCCTGTTTTTGCGGCGTCAATGGGCTCTAGGTAAAGCCTATAAATATATCACTCCAGGTGAGATGTATAGCGATTATTATGGCGGCGATTCGATTCGATTACTGACCGTGTTGGTTGCTTTCCTATTTAGTATACCTTATCTTGGCGTACAGCTTAGAGCATCTGGCGATTTATTCTATGTGCTCACTGATGGTCTGGTAAGTGTGAATTTTGGCATGTTTGCCCTATCAACTATTGTTGTGATCTATGTGGCTTCAGGCGGATTGCGTTCCGTTGCTTATGTAGATTGTGCCCAATGTATTTTACTGGCTTTGGGTATTGTAATTCTTGGCGGAATTGCAATTCATTTTGCAGGGGGCTGGACAGGATTAATGAATGGATTGGGAGATATGGTCAGCCGCGATATTAATAGCGGCAACAACCTGACACCAGCTGGTTATTCAAGTACTGTTGCCATTCCTGGTAGCATTCAATTTGTATCTGCAGGTTCTAAAGCAGTAGGCGGAACCTGGACAGGGATGATGTGCATGACGTACATGTTTGCCCTGATGGGTATACAATCTTCCCCAGCATTTTCTATGTGGGCCTTTGCAAATAAAACTAGTCGTGCATTTCGCTGGCAGCAGGTGGTCGCATCTTCTGTAGTTATAGGTATTATTTTGTTTACGTTTACTATTTTTCAAGGCGTAGGAGGTCATATCCTTCTTGAGAAAGGTATATTTTCAACGGCAAATGATAAGAACCTTGTCCCCCAATTAATCAATCTGCTCTCTGATTCCATGCCCTGGCTGGTGGGCTTGCTGGCTGTGTGTGCCTTGGCAGCGATGCAAAGTACTGGAGCGGCATATATGTCTACATTTAGTGCCATGGTGACCCGGGATATTTATGCCAAGTATGTTGCGCCTACAGCCTCGGATCGATCACAAAAATTCATTGGTCGTATTTTTGTTTTTATCGTTGCAGGCGCGGCATTGATTGTGGCTGCAAATTCTACCCAGGCAATTGTGATGCTGGGCGGTCTCGCTGTGGCCTATGGGTTTCAAATGTATCCGGCCTTAATTGGTATTTGCTATTATAAAGGTTTTACCAGACAGGGGGTTGTGACGGGATTAGTTGTCGGTCTTATTGCGGTAACATTAACAGATAAAACTTCAGCATGGTTTGGAGTGCCTTGGGGTGCCTACCCACTCACTATTCATAGCGCTGGTTGGGGGATTCTCTTTAATCTGGCAACGACCATACTAGTCTCAAGATTTACTAAGGATGATGAGAATACAGTTAAAACAAAAGAGAAAAGGCATCAATTTTTGCAGGCAGTATCAGCAATGAACTCAGAGCGCAGAAAGAAACTGCCACTCGCTTGGATCCTTACTCTGATCTGGTTTCTAGTAGGTTTCGGTCCTTTCGCTAGCATTGGGAACTCACTTTTTTCAGATCCCAATACTCCTGCACTGTGGGTACCATTCCACATGCCGTCACTTTGGGTATGGCAGCTGGTTTTTCTGGCCTACGGCATTTTTGTGATGTGGTTTCTCGCTTTTCACATGGGTCTTTCCGAACCTATTGATCCGCAACGAATTGAAGATGCAAGATCTGAGATGAAATAGCTAAATACTGTAAAATCTCTATTATAAATAAAGTCAATTTCTTGGTACTAGCCCTTGTTATTGGAACTGTTGGGCACAGTCAGGATAGTACGGTCAGTGATCCTGATCCAAAACGATTTCAATCTCAAATCGATCAATTTCTTACATCAACTCAGGAAAGTTTGTTGCCAGACAGTGTGGTCCTGTTTATCGGGAGTTCCAGTATTCGCCTTTGGGAACTGGATCAATATTTCCCTGACTATAACGCGCTAAACAGGGGCTTTGGCGGCGCACACATTTCTGATATGCTGCATTATATTGATGTAATTATTAATCCCTATTCTGTTAAAGCGGTCGTATTCTATTGTGGAGACAATGATATTTCTAGTGGTAAAACTCCTGACCATGTCTACAATGATTTTTTACGTATTTATGATAAAATTATCAGCCTTTTTCCTGCGGTAAAATTCTATTATATCCCGATCAAACCTAGCATAAGTCGCTGGGGTAAATGGGATAACATGAACCAAACAAAT
This sequence comes from uncultured Fidelibacterota bacterium, assembly GCA_913062595.1. Taxonomy (GTDB): domain Bacteria; phylum Fidelibacterota; class Marinisomatia; order Marinisomatales; family TCS55. Next base: position 26,780 of record CAJXWT010000005.1, on the reverse strand, counting down.
CATAAAATACTGACATTGTCGAAATGGAATTCAGCACTCTATTATGTTAACACTGCAACTCCAATGTTGGAAATAGAAGGGACACCAAATCCTAAATTGTTTATTGAAGATGGATTGCATCTAAATGTAACAGGTTATGATTTATGGACAAAAATTGTTAGAGATCGAATTGCTCAGACATTGGATTAATAATTAATCTTTCATTTAGAATGAAAGATTTTGCTAAGTATGAGGTTTTTATTAACTTTGGTGCTAAACTTGGTTTTTATCCCACAAATAATTTTCATTTAATAAATAATAATTAACTAAATAGGAGAGTTTTTAATGATGAAATTTTCTAGGTATAGAAATATTGGTATTATCGTCCTTCTATTACTTTTCGGTTGCGGAAAGAAAGAAAAAGAAGTCGTATTAATTGAGAGAGATGGCGCTAAATATGAACAAGGAGCTCAAAAGCCTTATAGCGGTAAAATGTCATCAAAATATAATAATGGTAGTAGGAAGACCGAAGGGCAGTATAAGGATGGCCTTCCCGTAGGTACTTGGAAATTTTGGGATCGTCATGGCACTGAGTACACGGGCGCTGTATCCAAGTACGTTTTTCATGAAATTCAAAGTGATGAAACCTTGGAAAAAATTGCCAGCGATTTCGAGGTAGATGTTGCCCAATTATATGAATTAAATGAAGATATAGATAAGGATACTGGATATAAAATCAAAGCAGGCCAAGTTATTGGTATCAAAACAGCTGATGAATCGGATGGTCAGTTTCTTTTCTGGTATGATAAAAAGAGAATAAAGATCAAATCACATAAAGTATTTAATAATAGTAAAAGGAATGGTAAATGGACTATTTGGCATGAAAATGGTAACCTAGCGAGAACTAGTTCTTATGCGGCTGGCAAGAAAGATGGTTCATATGCATTTTATTTTAATGATGGTTCAAAGAAAGAAGAAGGCGTCTGGAAAAATGATCAGCGGGATGGACTGTGGGTCAAATATACTAATAATGGAAATACTAAAAAGGAAGGTAAATACTCTAACGGTAAAAAAGATGGCGTATGGACTACTTGGAATGATAAGGGATTAATTGCTAATAAATATTTATATGAGAATAACAAAGTTGTTGATAAATGGGCATTCAAGTACCAGTTCTACAGTAATGGTAAGGAAAAATCGCTGAAGAGTACCCGTAATAATAAATTAGATGGCGAAAATTCGTCTTGGTATGAAAATGGTCAAATGAAATCCACAGGTAATTTTAAAGCAGGTAAGGAAGATGGTAATTTTGAGGAATGGTATGAAAATAGTCAATTAAGTACAAAGAAAACTTATGTTGAAGGTGTTTTAACAGGTGAATTCAGCACCTGGTATGAAAATGGTCAAATGCAAAATAAAGGTAGCAACTTAAAAGGAAATAAAGATGGTGCCTATTCGGATTGGTTCGATAGTGGTCAAATGCGCCAAGAAGGTTCATACGTAGACAATGAATTCTATTTAACTACCCGCTGGAATAATGAAGGTGACGTTTTGATAGAAGATGGAAATGGAAAATGGATAGGTAAAAATGCTGAAGGTCGGAAACTTTGGGCTAAGGAATACCAAGATGGCCGTCTCATTTCTGATTGGGAGTACAAGTACGAATACTACGATAGTGGTCAGATAAAAAATGAGAGCAGTTTTCAGGGCGGTCAGGAAGATGGCGAATCTACTGCATGGTTTGAAAATGGAGATAAAAGGGAAGAAGGAGTTTGGCAAGAAGGCGAATATCTTATAACCAATCGCTGGAATAAAAATGGCAATCTGATAATCACTAATGGCGAAGGAAGGATTGCCGGTAAGAATATAGAAGGGCTGGTATTATGGGAAAAGGAATTTGTAGGTGGTAAGCTAGAATTCCAATGGGACAATGTTCATGAATACTATGATAATGGCCAATTAAAATCAGAGACTGGTTATTCTGAAAATGAAAAACATGGCCGTTATTCAGTATGGTATGAAGATGGACAAATTAAAGAAAATGGTAAAAATAGCTACGGCGTACCCTACGGATTTTATGAATTATGGCTTGAAGACGGACAAAAGCGTGAAGAAGGTATGTGGACTGAAGATGGTGAATACCTGATCCAAAACCGCTGGAATAAAAGTGGCAATGCTATTATCACGAATGGCGCAGGAAGAATAAAAGGTAAGAATAAAGAAGGATTGGTATTATGGGAAAAAGAATATATTGGAGGAAAGCTGGAGTTTCAGTGGGATAATAAACACGAATATTTCGATAATGGTCAGTTAAAATCAGAGACGGGTTATTTTGAAGACAAAAAACATGGATTATATAAAACATGGTTTGAAAATGGACAGTTAAAGGAACAGGGGAAATATCAGCATGATAACCAACATGATGGATATGCAGTGTGGTTCGAAGATGGTCAAAAACGCGAGGATGGCCTGTGGCAGGATGGACAATATTTACTAATGAACCGCTGGTTAAGTAATGGCGGTCAATTGGTAGCAAATGGTACAGGTGGCTGGATAGGTCGAAAAGAAGGATTAGAAGCATGGAAAAAATTCTATGAAGATGGTTTACTGAAAGATGAATGGACATTTGAATACGAATACCACGAAAATGGTGAATTAAAAACCAAAACTGGTTACCAGGGCGGAGCGAAAGATGGAGAATACATTTCCTGGTTTGACAATGGTAAACAAAAAGAAGAAGGGCTTTGGGATGAAGGTGAATTCCTACTCAGAAACCGTTGGTCAAAGAATGGTAGTATTTTATTGGAGAACGGAAATGGCAGCTGGGTAGGCAGAAATGCCAATGGCTTGGAAGTTTGGAAGAGACTCTATGTGGATGGTATTTTATCCAAAGAATGGGATTATGAATATGAATACCATGGCAATGGACAGCTCATGTCTTCAAAAAGGTTTAATAAAAGTATAAATGATGGTCAATTCACAACCTGGTATGAAAGCGGAGAAAAACGATCGGAAGATAATTGGGAAAATGGTAAAAAGGTTGGTAAATGGTTCAGTTGGCACAGCAATGGGCAAGTAGAATCTGAAGGATTTTATATAGATGATCAGAAAGATGGTTTATGGGTATTCTATGATGAAACAGGAACAAAGGTTTCGGAAGGCGTATATGCCGCAGGTGCATTGATCAATAACAACTCTTTGGAATAATTATTATAAAACAATTAAAAAGCCCCGTTATGCGGGGCTTTATTTTATTTTCTTTTTAATGTAACACTTTTTTTGACAGTCATATTTTATATTCATAATCAAATATCATGAAAATGACCAAAGATTTAGATTATCAAAAGCGCTTTGCTTCATTCAGCAATTACGAGCTTTACCAGAATTTGGAGAAAGGGTCGCGGAATGCAATAAAAGATATCGGCATCAAATATCAGCTCACCTACCAGGAATTACGTCAACTAACGGATATGGCAGTTGATTTTGTAATGTGGGATGAACCTAGTATAGGTAAACAGTGGAATTATAAAGAAAAATCTATTCAACACTCTGACCAGATGGCAAAAAAGAAGATCCTTGGATCCATATACAACAATTGGGAAGAATTAAAAGAAAATGCGACCAATTATGATGCCAATGGCAGTAAACGGGAATACAACACCGAAGGTAAAAAACTTAAAACTATCAATGGAGATAATGCTGTATTTGGCATGTGTCCTGTCGCCTCAGAAAAAACAGTCTGTTGCAACCTAAGAACAATTGATGTGGCACAAGGGTGTGGTCTGGGTTGTAGTTACTGTAGTATCCAAACGTTTTATGAAGGCGGAACAATTGCTGTTGAGGAAAATTTGGCTGATAAACTTGCCGCTATAGAGCTCGACCCCAATAAAAATTACCATATTGGTTCAGGACAGTCCTCTGATTCACTGGCCTTGGGTAACAAAAACGGGATTCTAGACACACAATTAGAATTTGCTCGCAATAACCCGAATATTATTCTCGAATTTAAAACCAAGTCAAAAAATGTAAGTCATTTGTTGCAAGCAGCAGTGCCAAATAATATTTTTGTTAGCTGGTCACTGAATCCACAGGTATTCATTGATCATGAAGAAGCGCGAACTGCTACTATTGAACAGCGATTGCAAGCGGCCCGCCAACTGGCAGACGCAGGTATATTGGTTGGTTTTCATTTTCATCCTATAGTTTACTACCACGGCTGGAATACTGATTATAATGACTTGATAAATCGTCTAATGGCCATGTTTTCAGCGCGGGAGATTGGGTTGATATCTTTTGGTACGCTGACGTTCATTAAACCGGCGATCAAATCCCTGAGAATGGCTAGTAGGCGCAGCAAAATATTGCAGATGCCGTTTGTAGATGCCGCAGGCAAAAAATCTTATCCAATGGAAACGAAGAAAAAAATATTTTCTGGGGTTTGGGATGCATTCCAACCTTGGTGTGATGAAGTATTTTTCTATTTTTGCATGGAAGATCGTCAAGTTTGGGAATCTGTTTTCGGTCGCTGTTATGAAACAAATGATGATTTTGAACAGGACTTATTTACCAGTGTCTCGAAAAAATTACAAACCATCTCTGAACCCTTAACTTCATGGATAAATTAACTACAATATCTTGGGTTTCGCATTCACCCTAATTAACCATAAAAACAATTTCAATAAATGAGACATGGTGGATCGATCGTTGCTGAAACCTTACAGCAGCATGATGTAGAATTCATATTTACCCTGTGCGGAGGCCATATCTCACCAATTTTGGTGGCCTGCAGGGAAAAAGGCATTCGTGTAGTTGATGTGCGTCATGAGGCAACGGCTGTTTTCGCCGCGGATGCCGTATCGCGTTTATCCCCCGCGATTGGTGTGGCCGCTGTTACAGCGGGTCCAGGACTGACAAATACGCTCACTGCTGTAAAAAATATTCAAATGGCCCAAGTTCCGGTGCTATTACTTGGCGGGGCAACTGCCACTATTTTGAAGGGGCGCGGCAGTTTGCAGGATATTGATCAAATGGCGCTTCTTAGGCCACTTACCAAGCACCAGGTTATCATCAAGAGGGGTAAGGATATTGCTAATGAAATAAATAAGGCAATTATAATCGCGCAATCAGGTGTCCCGGGCCCAGTATTTGTTGAATTACCACTGGACTTATTATATCCGCAGGATCTGGTTCGTGAATTGTATGGATTGAATACGGATGGTCAAAAAATGTCTTGGTGGTTGGAAAAATATTTACAGCGAAATCTAAACCGTATTTTCGCCGGCTTTGAAACGGCGCCAAAACCTGTTCCTGAAATTACATGCCCAATGCCCGTTCCCAGCGATATGCGAAAGGTATCGAAAATGATGTATAATTCGAAAAGACCTGTATTATTAATTGGTAGTCAAACAATGCTGAATGTTACCCAGGTGGATAATTTGGCGCAGAAATTAGCGTCTTTAAATATACCTATGTTTGTTTCAGGTATGGCCAGGGGATTGTTGTCCAAAGAAGAATTGAATATTTTCCGCCACCAAAGGAAAAAAGCATTGCAAGAAGCTGATTTGGTTATCTTAGCAGGCGTACCGTGTGATTTCCGGTTGGGATACGGCAGGCAAATTAATCGTGAAGCAGAAATCATATCCATAAACCGCAGTCGTAGTGATCTGTATTTAAATCGGAAGCCTACTTTAGCGATCCAGGCGGATCCAGGTTCTTTTTTTTCAAGTTTGCCTGAAAATAAATCAGGAGATAGGATTGATTCGGATACCTGGATAGATACGCTGCGGGAAAGAGATAAGAAAAGGTTGGACCAAATTCACGAACAGTCCGAAATAAATACAGATTATGTTAACCCATTGAAATTTTTTACTAAGCTAAATAACCACCTGAAGGATGGTGATATTTTAATTGCAGATGGGGGTGATTTTGTTGCTACTGCATCTTATATCTTGCGACCGAGGTCCAATCTGGGTTGGCTCGACCCGGGTCCTTTTGGAACCCTAGGTGTAGGTGCAGGTTTTATTTTAGGTGGGAAGTTAACTCATCCAGATGCTACAGTATGGGGAATCTATGGTGATGGCGCTTTTGGTTACAGTATGGTGGAATTTGATACTTTTGTGCGCCATAACATTCCCATGATCGCCATTATTGGGAATGATAGTGGCTGGACACAAATTGCCAGAGATCAGGTAGAAATATTCAAGGATCCTGTTGCCACTGAATTGGGCAATACAAAATATCATGAAGTTGTAGCGGCATTGGGTGGGAAAGGATTGCAAATTACGGATAAGAAAGAGATTGATGATGTTTTGAATACGGCAAAAGAATTTGCTGCAACAGGAGAAAGTGTTGCCATAAATATGAAGATCGGAGAAACGGACTTCAGAAAAGGTTCAATATCGATATGAGAATTAGCACAAAATTTATACTATTAATATTTACTTCCGTACTTGTTGCCCAAGATGCAATAATTATAAATGACGGGAAATATAAGGCTACAATCAACCGGGATAATTGGGGCGTGCCCCATGTCCATGGTCGATCGGATGGAGATGCTGCTTTTGGTCTGGCCTATGCCCATGCGCAGGATGATTTCAAGACAATTCAAAATGTCCTTGTGGCGTCGCGAGGTATGCTTGGTCAATTATATGGCGTGAAATTGAAATCCATTAAGGGATTTTTTGATTTGTTAAAAGGAAAGGGAACAGGTGTAAAAGGCATCGAAAATATTGCCAATGATTATTATGTACATGTTATTGGTATTTGGGATGGTTTAGATAAAAGATACATTAATGAGGTGCCTGCTGATGTCCGTGATGTATGTGATGGTTATGCCGCTGGTATAAACCTCTATGTCAAGGATAATCCAAAAGCTGCCTACAAAAAACTATATCCAGTACAGGGCATTGATATAGTTGCTGGTTTTATGCATCGTACACCATTATTTTATGGTTTTGGTGGTGTTATTAGAAAACTAATGCGCGCAGAACCACCAACGCTGATCGGTCTCGGCCCGGAAGAGGAAAAAGATCCAATGCAGATGCTGGCCAGCAATGTCATAGCTGTAGCCCCAAAAAGAAGTGCCGATGGATATACACGCTTAATGGTGAATAGCCACCAGCCCTGGAGCGGCCCCGTAGCATGGTATGAAGCACATATTTCCAGTGATGATGGCTGGGACATGGTAGCGGGTCTTTTTCCGGGGTCACCGGTCGGGTTCGTAGGCCATAATCCTGACCTGGGATGGGGCCATACTATTAATGATCCTGATCTTATCGATGTTTACCATCTTACAATTAATCCTGATAATGAAAATCAATACTGGTATGATGGTAATTGGCGTGACCTGGAAGTCAAGAAAACAAAAATTAAAGTTAAAATTCTGGGGCCATTATCCTGGAAAGTGAAAAGAGATTTATACAGGTCTATCCATGGACCGGTCTTGAAAACGGACCACGGGACTTACGCCATTCGGTATGCCTCCATGGGAGATCTGCGACTCATTGAACAATGGTATCGTATGAATCGTGCTCACAACCTGACAGAATTCAAAAAAGCAATGGCCATAAATGCTATTCCAATGTTTAATACTGGTTATGCGGATAAATCAGGCAATATCTATTTTGTTTATAATGCCCGAATACCAAAACGTCATCCTGATCTGGATTGGAGAAGCATAGTCCCGGGCGATACGTCCGTATATTTGTGGACTGAATACCTGCCTTTTGAGGATTTGCCGCAAATCGAAAATCCGCCGGGAGGCTTTATCTATAATTGTAATAATACGCCCTATCTTTGCACCGATGATCCCTCCGATTTTCCCGATCGCCTGCCAGCCTATGCTGGCGTGGATATGCACCAGACAAATCGTGCGCTGAGAGCATTGGAGCTATATGGCCAGGATAAAAGTATTACCCGTGAGGAGTTTCTCAGGTATAAATATGATAAAAAATATTCTCAGGAGTCATTGGTGGTTGAAGTGTTGAGAAAATTTATCAAGGATTCCAAGACCATAAGGAAAGAATTGAAGCCAGGAATAGATTTATTAAATAGTTGGGATTTTTCTGGTGAATTGGAAAATAGGGCTGCGGCACTGGGTTTCTTGACATTTCGTCATGTCGGTTTCAATCCTGAGAAATACACCTACGATTATGATAAAATTGTAGAAAAGTTGGCTGCGGCAGTAGAATTTCTGACCACTAATTATGGTCGTATTGATGTACCTTTGGGAGAGGTGCAGCGTTTGCGTCATGGTACGGCAGACCTTCCTCTAGCTGGTGGTCCAGATATGCTCCGGGCCATTTACACAAAAAATGATGAAAATATCATGAAAGGTGTGGCTGGTGATTGCTATGTGCAATTTGTTGAATGGGATGCAAACGGTAATGTCCGTGCAGAAAGTATCCACCAGTTTGGTGCCAGTACGAGTGTTGAATCCTCTACGCATTATGATGACCAGGCCGAACTATTTTCCAAAGAAATAATGAAACTTATAAGACCCTAATATATATGCTTCTTTAACTATGACCAGCTCCAATAATCAAGTTCGATTACTGGATGGTGCGATGGGTACGGAGCTGATGCGTGTCGGACTTGATTTACCATTACCGATTTGGTCTGGTGACATAAATCTCACCCACCCTGACTATGTACGAAAAATACATAAAGCATATTTAACAGGTGGTGCAGATATTTTAACAACGAACACTTTTCGTACCACCCCAAGAGCATATAGAAATAATAGATATGCAGAGCATGAAGCGAGACTGAGATCCCATGAAAGTCTTGAAATGGCAGTGAAATTGGCCAGACAAGCTGCAGGAGATGGTATTATTGTTGCTGGATCTATTGCGCCTCTGGAAGATTGCTATGAACCTGAACTATTTCCGGGTGTTGAATTTGCGCAAAGAGAATTCAGAGAACTTGCCATTTGGTTGCAGGATGCTGGTGTAGATGCCCTGTTGTTTGAAACAATGGGCTGCTGGCCGGAAATAAAGACTGCGTTATCTGTGACGGGGGATCTGCAAATACCACGCTGGTTAAGTCTGATTTTGAAAAATGGCAATGCATTACTTGATGGGACTGATTTAACAAATGTTCTCCCTGACATAAAAGACTACGGGATTGAAATGGTATTATTGAACTGCAACCTGTGTAGTATAACAGCGCAGGCTGTTGATGTACTTTTGACGAATTGGAAAGGTCTCTGGGGTGTTTATCCAAATGTAGGTGCGGCAATGCCAACCAAGGAAGGGGTCATTGAGGAAAAGTTAACCATTGAAGAATTTGCCAATGAAATCAACAAATATCTTACTTCTGGCGCCAATGTGGTCGGTGCCTGCTGCGGATCAAACCCTGATTATATCAGCGCAGCAAGAAAGGCGATTGATTTAGCAACTGAAAATTGACATTTTGATTCCGGTATACATAATTTTTGTTTAATTTATTAGATTCAGTCTATGCCTCGGATAAAATTTTTCGTACTTACTATTTCGCTATTTTCTTTACTGTTTTATCCCTCTTGTAATGGTAATGGAGAATCCTCTACAGAAGCCAACGTGACATTCAGAGTTGATATGGGCAACGAAACTGTATCCACTAATGGTGTACATATTGCCGGCACAATGGAATCCCCCAATGGTTCTATTGAAGAAATGTTGGATTCAAATGATGATGGCGTATATGAAGTAACACTTTCCTGTGCCATCGGAGATACAGTCCAATATATTTATCTAAATAGTAATGTTCTGGGTGGGAATGCAGAAGTAATAGATACTTTACCTTGCGCCTTATCTGGTACAGGTAATCGCTGGTTGGAAATACCTGATAATGATTCTTTAATTCTGGATATAGTATGCTACAACAGTTGTTCACCCTGCGTGGATACCACCGGCGGCACAACAGCGTCTTTAGAGGATCTTTACTTATTCAAGGGTTTATGGGAATTAAAAGATGAGTGTACCTGGTTAGATACTATCGGGTTTACAATAGATTCTACCTCAGGTGACACAATAATAACATGGGATATTGTTGATAGGGGAACAGACCATGATTCCGCATTAATATTTTTTCCTGATGCCGGGGCTTACTTTACTTTCGGAGATTGGGAAGGAAAATGTGATGGTGTACCCTATTATCCTAATGAGGGTACTTCCTGTTTTTTCACTCATACCTTTAATATAGAAATTGATTCATCTGGTGAATTTTATTCTTACTCTTTTATGAATGAAGAAAATGATTCCTTTCTTGTTTATTTCACTTTGGAATTAGGTGTTGACTCGCTTAATCATTTTATTTACGACCCAAATACCTTAACAATCAATTACTTTATTCCTCCCGCCTATAGTTTTGCTTCAAAGACTGAAGTTTATGATAAGATTAATGATGATTTTGATAACATACCTGATAATATACCGGATTTTACACCTGTATGTTCTGGGTCGGGCCAGTATCTAGGTTCGCTTTTCCCTCAATTTCAAAGCAGATAAAAGGATTGAGTAAAACAACACTTTCTAGGCGTGAATTTGTGCATTCAGCTGCTGTATTTAGTGCAATGGTGCTCCCTGGTGTCGGCCGAATTCATGCACGACCATTTTCAACGATTGATCCTAATGATTATGTTGGACGAATTTGTTATAATGAAAATCCGCTTGGTCCATCTCCCTTGGCTTTAGCAGCGCTACGAGATGAAGCAGCCTTGACGCACCGCTACCCAGATTGGTTAAATAGTAATGTGGAAAATGCAGTGGCTGATAATTTTGATTTAAATCAGGACAATGTGTGTGTGGGTGCAGGGGCGACCGAAATGATCCAAAAAGTTGCTGATGCTTTCCTGGGACCAGGAGATGAAGTCATTACAGCTACACCTTCTTATACACAAATAGCGAATGAGGCGATTGCAAATGGTGCTACGGTTGTATATGTACCTGTGGATGAAAATTACATTATTGATCTGGATGGAATTCTGAGTGCTATTACAAATAATACAACATTAATATCATTGGTAAATCCCAATAATCCTTTGGCCAGAATAATCAATAAGGATGATATGGCTTCATTCTTAGCTGAGGTACCTGATGGGGTGGTTGTGTGTGTTGATGAAGCCTATCATGAATATGTCCAGACAACAAACTATGAAAGTTGTGTGCCCTATATAGATCAGGGTATTGCCATCGTAATTATACGCACATTATCAAAAGCGTACGGATTGGCTGGGGCAAGAGTGGGTTACACACTGGCATCAACTGAACTAACTGACGAAATAAGCGATACACAACTTTATGCTACTGTGAGCCGGGCAACTCAGGCTGCTGCTATTGCTGGTTTGGATGATTTGGATCATATCAGTGATACTGTTTCTCTTAATATCAATGCGAAAACGATTTTATACACTGGTTTCACCGACTTGGGACTGCAATATATTCCATCAGAGACCAATTATATCATGGTAGATACGGGCACGGACGCTGGCGCTGTTCTGAATGCACTTGCAGATTCTGGTTATCAGGTTAGGACTGGTTGGGATATGCCTCAGCATTTGCGTGTATCTACTGGCACTGTAGATGAAATGAATGGATTTTTAACTGCCCTGGCCGCTGCATTGGATTTACAGACCACTGTTAATAATATTCAACCTGCGATTTTCGGATTGCATACAGTATATCCAAATCCATTTAATTCTAGTTGTACGATCAAATTTTCTACTTTGAGTGATGAAAAAGTATCCTTGGTTATCTATGATACACTTGGTCGAAAAATTAAAACCATAGTAAGCGGTACCATTGGTATTGGTAGCCATACTTTAACGTGGGATGGAAAGAATGTATTTGGCAAGCCAGTAGCATCTGGCATTTATATATGTAACTTGATCCAGGGTGAATTAGCGGCTAGTAAACGGATTCAGTTACTGAAATAGCACTAACTAAGAGCATTCTGAAACCTAGTGAATTATAATATAAAACTAATAGTTATTTACCTAGCGTTGTTTTCTAATTATGGCTGTGATCGTTTGAACCTTGAGCGAGCCACAGCCCAGGACGTACTTGCTGCTGCACAGGAAGAGAAGGGAAAAAAAGCGGTTTTGATTAATGTATGGGCAACATGGTGAAGTCCCTGTATGGCGGAGTTTCCGTTTGTTCATAGTTTAGGCAAGAAATACAATCAAGACCTGAAGGTAATTTTTGTAAGTGCCGATTGGCTTGAAGAGGAAAAACAAGTAAAAGATTTTCTGAAATCGATGGATGTGAGTGGTCAATCTTATATTAAGGACCAACCTGGGGAAGAATTTATCAATGGTTTTCATAGGGAATGGACTGGCAGTCTGCCCTTTACAATTGTGTTTGGTAAATTATCAGGATCAATAGTAGATTATTGGGAAAATTCAAAACATGAAAAGCACTTCATTGAAACGGTAGAAAAAGCAATAAATTTATAGGAGTCATCATGAAAAAGTTAATTTTTGTAGTCACATTATTACTTTGCTTTGGTATTCAAGCAGAAGAATTAGATCTCGGTTCTGACTTACCGCTGGGAGATGTAAAAATGATGGATATTAGCGGAAAGAAAGTATCATTAGGCGAAGCAAAGGGAGAGAATGGCCTTTTGGTTATTTTTTCCTGCAATACCTGCCCATGGGTTATTAAATGGGAAGACCGCTATGTTGAACTAGCTAAGAAATATCAGTCTAAAGGTGTGGGCATGATTGCGTTGAATTCTAACGAAACAACTTTTGGCTCCGTGGATAGCATGGATAAAATGAAAGCGCATGCTAAGGACAAAGGATATAATTTTTATTATGCCATGGATAGCGGTGCGAAACTGGCTCGAGAATTTGGTGCTACCAGGACACCCCATGTCTACTTATTCAATGCAGAGGACCAACTGGTTTATCGCGGTGCAATCGATGATAATGCCAAAAAACCACATAAAGTGAAAAAACCATATGTCGCCGATGCTATCGATGCGATGCTGACCGGCAGTACAATAAAATATGCATCAACAAAAGCGTTGGGTTGCGGGATAAAGTTCAAGGACTAAGTGAGTAAAACCTGAAATTTTATTTCAGGTACAGCATTTTACCATCAGTTATGGTTTTACCCGTTTCAATTTGATATATATACATTCCGGAAGATAATCCCGCGGCTCTCTGGTTTCTCGGTGACCAGTGCAGATTTTGACGCCCAGCTTGCTGTAATCCCCGATCGAATCCTGATACCAGTCGACCGGTTAAATCAAAGATATTTATGGATACATTACCTGGTTTTGACAAAGTATAAATGATGTTTGTGGATCCGTTAAATGGATTTGGGTAGGCTTTAACCAATTGTATTTCTGGAGTGATAATGTTCTCTCCAGGTTTAATACTTACATTTTCTCCAGCCAAGAGCATTTCTATTACAGCGATCATGTATTCTGTATCAATTTCGTTATTTACGTAATACACATTTCCATCTGTCCCGATTATAAAATCCCGTGGGTAGGGTGAGCCCTGGTTTGGAATATAATACTGATCATAAATAACACCTGTACCGATACCAGGACCACTACGCGTATCCTTTAAAATAGGAAAGGTGAGGCCATTATCAATCACAAATTGGCTGATCTGCCCTTCATTAACTGCAGTTATACCGATGAGGGTGACAACATCGTCACTGTATTCCTGCCAAATTGAAACTTCCAGGTCCGATAACTCCGGACTGCATACAGGTCAGCCAGGAGAAAAGAAGGCAATAACCACAATTTCACCAGCACTTGACCAATGCTGATTGAGGTTAAAATTCCCCGTTCCGTTGGCTGCAATGGGCAGGGTAAAGTCTGGTGCAGTCATACCAATATTTACGCCATCATAATTGCCCAAAATATCGCAAGATAATTGAGATTCGTCAGGGTCATTTGATGGAATGTTATACACGCCCGTGGCGTTTTGGCCAGACTTTGTGTAAATGATATCAACTACAATTGAATCTCCAGCGGCTAATGTGTTTAGTTCAGTTGAAGTAGAGAAATCTGCATGGGAAAAATAGTCGTAATCAAACACAAGTAATTCGCTGCCATTATTAGTTAAGTAAAGCAGCATAGTATCTTGTTCTCCGATATTTATTTCCGGAAAACTGATATCGTGGGAACTAAGGTCCAGGTCTGGTCCGGAAATGGATCCGTATTCCAGCACCTGTAAATGACGCCATTCTGCGGAATAAATGACATTACCTTTGGTATTGATGGCCATTGTGCGATATCCGGTATTTTTATAACCAACCAGTTCGATTTCACTGCCATTGTATTCTAGGATTTTTACATCCAGCCATTCAGAAACGGCAATCTTGCCATTAAAGAGGGCGATTCTATTGGCGAAGCCAGCACTATTATAGGTGGCCAGTAATTGTGGATCGGAAGGGTCCGAAAGATCATAGCGGGCAATACCGTCACTACCCATTGCTACGTTTAGATGATCTCCATCCAGGGCCATATCCTTTGTTGCTCCTTCTGTAAACACATCCGCTATTGTAATTGGATTAGAGAGGTCGGCGATATTCATAATCTTAAAACCAAATTCACCATCCATGATAATCAGCAAAGAATCAAAAAAGGCTGTACCCCAGGCATTTTCCGTATTAATCTGGCCATAATAGGTGGGTAACTCAGGTGAACTGATATTGAAAAGAATTACACCATGTTCATGGGCGGCAGCATATAGAATTGAATCACGAACCGTTAGTCCATCATAGCTGTAGTTTGAACCAGCTGGTTGGGTAACCATGTCAATATATTGGGGGTTGGAGGGGTCCGAAATATTAACGATTGCAATACCCCGTTGCCGGGAAGATAAATAAAGTATGGTATCAGAAATTGCAGCGATAAAGTTCGGCAAGGCCCGATTTTGGTTACCAAAAGGTATTTCCAGGTTGGCAAGATGAATAGGATTCAACGAATCGGATATATCATAGAATTCTGTCCCGTTCAGATTGCCCGTAATAATCATGGTATTCCCGGAGAATTTTACATCCAGCAGTTCCCTGTTCTGCGGGTCATACCTGCCGTGTACTATGAGGTTTTTACCAGCAATAGAAGAAAGGATGATGAAAATAGGTAAAAGAATTTGGAAGAAGTCTCTGCCCATAGTCTAATTTATCCATATTTGTGTAAGTTCTCCGGTGCAAATTGTTTAGAGCAATATTTTTTTAAAGTGTAAAAGATGCGTTTTTTGGTTAAACAACTATTATCTGCGAGTTTAGTTATATTTTTTTGTTCCTGTGATATTGGGAAGGATACGGATCAGTTACCAGATCAGACATTTATTTATGTTCTGGGTGTTGCCCAGGATGGCGGATATCCACAAGCAGGTTGTTTGAAGAAATGTTGTATTGGTCCTAAAAATAAACCTGAACTGCGCCGCTGGGTCTCATCGATTGCAATTGTAGATAATGCTAAAAATAGATGCTGGATCTTTGATGCAACTCCTGATTTTCGTGAGCAGCTACAAATGATCAATGATGTTACGGCCAGTGAAAATCCGGTTAATATTGCCGGTATTTTTTTGACCCATGCTCATGTTGGTCATTATACGGGTTTAGCTCATTTAGGGCTTGAAGTTATGGGGGCTAATAAAATACCTGTTTACGCCATGCCGCGAATGATGAATTTCCTTACAGATAATGGTCCCTGGAGTCAATTAGTAACGAAGAAGAACATTAATGTTGAACTATTGCAGGATGGGGTTATTATAAATATTAACGATCAAATTAAAATCACACCATTTTTGGTACCGCACCGCGATGAATATTCTGAAACTGTCGGTTTTCATATATCGGGACCAAATAAATCAGTACTGTTTATTCCGGATATTGATAAATGGGAGCTCTGGCAAAAAGACATCGTTGCGGAAATAGAAAGAAATGACTATTTATTTTTGGATGCTACATTTTTTGATGGGACTGAATTGCCAGGAAGGAATATGAGCCAAATCCCGCACCCATTCGTTGTTGAAAGTATGCAATTATTCGCAAATTTATCTATAAAGGAAAAGCAGAAAATTCATTTTATTCATTTCAATCATACCAATCCATTGTACCAGCCTGGAAGTAATGCCAGGAAGGTACTTAATAATGCTGGTTTTCAGGTGGCTGAACAAGGAAAGATCATTAATTTTTAATAATATTAATACTCAAAAAGGAAAATCATGACAGATATGAACGGAAAAGTTTGCCTGGTCACAGGAGCGACAGATGGCATCGGTAAAGTATCGGCTAGGGTTTTGGCTGAGAAGGGTGCCAAGGTAATTATTGTTGGGCGAAACCCCGAAAAATCAGCAACCGTTCTGGCTGAATTAAAATCCAGTAGTGGGAATGAAAATATCGATTTACTTATGGCTGACCTGGCAGTCATGCAGGAAGTGCGCGATCTCGCTGAACAGGTAATCAGCCACTATGATCGTTTGGATATACTGTTAAATAATGCAGGCGGATATTTTGCCAAACATGAACTAACTAGTGATGGCCTGGAAAGGACCTTTGCCCTTAATCATATGAGCTATTTTTTACTTACAAATAAATTAATGGAATTACTGAAGTCCAGTGCTCCGGCGCGGATCGTAAATGTATCATCTGATGCCCATTATGGTGTAGATATGGATTTTGAAAATCTGAATGGTGAGCAAGAATATAAAGCTTGGAAAGCATACCAAAAATCCAAGCTGGCGAATGTTTTATTCACCTATGAATTGTTGAAAAAGGTACCAGCAGACATAACAGTTAATTGTCTGCACCCCGGATTTGTGGCCACAAATTTTGGGCACAATATCGGTGGGTTTTTTGGTCCAGTAGTAAAGATTGCCCAACGGATTTCTGCTATTGATCCGGAAGAGGGGGCAAAAACCAGTATCTTTCTTTGTTCTGCGCCTGAGGTCAAGGGAGTTTCTGGTAAGTATTTCTATAAATGCCAACCAAAGACCAGCTCCCGGGAATCCAGAAATATGGATACTGGAAAGAGATTATGGCAGATCAGCTCTGATATAGCTTCAACTTGATTATTTGAAATTATGGGGATACAATTAAAACGAAATCTGGATCTATTCTGAATTATTCTAACCAACTATTTATTTTACTGCTAACACTGTCAATTTCTATGCTGAATGCCAAAGGAAAAACCAGAAATGTCATTTTTATTACGTTTGATGGACTGCGTTGGCAGGAAGTCTTTTATGGTGCGGACAGTTTGCTGATTAATAATGATGAGTATACAAAAGAACGTAACCAAATACTGGAAGATTACTGGGCTGATACACCGCAGACTCGTAGAGAAAAATTAATGCCATTTTTCTGGAGTACAATCAACACCGAGGGGCAAATATACGGGAACGTGCGGAAGGGTGGTGCAGTTACACTTGCGAACCCTCACGGGTTTTCATATCCTGGTTTCAGTGAAATGCTGGTGGGTTATGTGGATTCAACCCGGGACAGCAACGATCGAGAAAATAATCCTAATGTAACCATTCTCGAATATGTCCATAACCAGCCTGGTTTTCGCGGGAAGGTGGCAGCTTTCTGTTCCTGGGATGTTTTTGATTTTATCATTAACGAAGAAAGGTCTGGTATCTTGGTAAATTCAGGCATGGAACCATTCGAGGGCAAATATAATGGACCGAAAATCGGATTATTAAATGAAATAATGTTCCAGATCCCTGTACCCTGGAAAAGTGTACGGTATGATGCTATCACCCATCACTTTGCCATGGATTATCTGAAGCAGCACAAGCCAAAACTGTTATATATTGCTTATGATGAGACGGATGAGTATGCACATGAAGGAAAATATGATCAATATCTTATTGCAACGAATCTTTTGGATGAATACATAGCTGAATTGTGGAACTGGACACAAAAGAATTATCATTATAAAAATAAGACCACCATATTAATTACCACCGACCATGGCCGCGGTCATGAGACGATCGATGCCTGGAGAAATCATGGTAGTTTGGTTACGGGCGCAGAACACGTCTGGATGGCAGTTCTTGGACCGGATACACCACCCATGGGTGAAGTATTGGATAATGAACCAATGACAAGCAGCCAGGTCGCAGCAACCATTGGTGCATTCTTGGGCTTTGAATACAGCAATGAACAGCCTGTTGGTCCGGTGATGAATAGTATGTTTTACGATACAAAGCGATAATAATGCAATCAAGAAGGAACAGGTAAAAAAATGAAGTATCGCAATCTGGGTAAATCAGGATTAAAGGTTAGTGAGCTTTCTTATGGTTCTTGGGTCACATTCTCTTTTCAATTGGACACGTCTCTGGCCGCGGAAATGCTGAAAATCGCCTACGATTCCGGTGTCAATTTCTTCGATAATGCTGAAGCCTATGCCAATGGTGAATCAGAGATTATAATGGGGGAAGCATTGAAAACACTCGGTTTTACCCGTGATACCTATTGTGTATCCAGTAAAGCTTTCTGGGGCGGACAGCTGCCAACCCAGCGGGGACTGAGCGCTAAACATTTAACGGATGCCTGCAATGCAGCACTGCAGCGTTTGCAGGTCGATTATTTAGATCTGTTCTTTTGTCACCGACCGGACCCGGAAACACCGATTGAGGAAACTGTACGGGCGATGCATGCATTGGTCATTCAGGGTAAGATCATATACTGGGGAACATCCGAATGGGAAGCTGCACAAATTGAGGAAGCTTACCAGGTCGCGGAAAAACATTATCTCACGCCTCCGACCATGGAACAACCAGAGTATAACATGTTTAATCGGTCGAAGCTGGAAAAAGAATATCTAGATTTATTTAACAAAAGGGGTATTGGTACTACAACCTGGTCGCCGTTGGCTTCTGGATTATTAACTGGAAAATACAAAAATGGTATTCTAGGAGACACACGCATGAACCTGAGCGGTTACGAGTTTTTGCGTGAGCGGCTGGAAAGTGAGGTAGGTCGTGCTATGGTTGATAAGGCGAACCAATTACAGCAATTAGCAGATACCGCAGGCATACCGCTGGTCAATATGGCTTTGGGCTGGTGCTTACAGAATAAACATGTAAGTACTGTGATCCTGGGCGCTTCGAAGCCAGAACAGTTAAAGCAAAATTTGAAGACTTTGGATTATGTAGACCAGTTTGACGATTCACTGATGCAGCAAATTGATAAAATAATATCTAATCAAGAATAGAAAAATATAATCTAGCCCTGAATCCCTTCGACACTTTCTTCAAGTGACCGTGCTTGGCTGAGGAAATCATCGACTGTCATCTCTTTTAAAAATACCAGCCCATGAGTCGCCCGGAGGTGGGGGTGTTCATTCTGATACCAGAAATCCTTGCCCAGGGCCAGTTCCATTGTGGCGTGCTGTTCTACCCATATTTTTTGGGTCAGATCGCAGAAGGGACCATCCAATTCGTAGCTAGGGAATGAGGCTTCTTTCTGACTGAGATAGCAGGTCATAAATGTATCCCGCAGTACAGCCATTGAATTCAGGGAAACTGGAAACATGAGGTTTGCTTCAGCTGGATCAAAACGATACCAGACATTGCGGTATCCCCAGATGCGTACATTAGATAAATCCTTTTCTTTTTCCCAAATACGAATGGCTTCCGCGATGGCCTGCAATACTTTATAGTGTGTATCAGGGCCACTGCCTTCAGGATCAAGTGCCAGAGTAATAATATCAGGGTTTGTTTGCTTGATCAAATTCAAGATCGGTTCCACATCGCGTCCCCGCTCTGGAATCTCATTGAATATATCACCAGTGTAAAATCCCAAACGTAGATGGTGAATGTCCTCCATCCGTACACCATAATGGGCCCAGGCCAACTCTTCCTCGAATTCCCGCAGCATGCCTTTCAAGCGCTGAATATCTGGTGGATTATTTTCCCCGTCATAGTAGCCAGATAAATATTCGCGGATTTGACCGATCTTTTCAGCCAGTTCTTTTTTGGATTTTAGTTTATATATGCTGACCAAGGAACGCACTATACGGTGGCAAAGTCCTCGAATCTGGCCATCAAAATTTTGTGCGGAAACCTTATCTAAATAATGGTAAACATCTTTACCTTTTTTTAACTGAAATCCCTTTTCGAAAAAATCGGGGTAATCCGTCATTTGGATCTTATCGACCTGCAGTAGTTCAAGCGTTTTTTTCAATATACTGGAAATGTAACTGTTTGTCACAGAAGTAAACCCAGAGGTCATAACAGCAAAATAATTTTTATTCTCTGCTGAACGAACAAGGTGGGTTACCAGTGGTGAATAGCCTAATAGTATATCGTCATGATGGGGCCCAGTGTGCAATATGGCTTTGTTATTGGGTAGACTGGCCAATTTTTGGATTTTCCCTTTCAACGAATCCAAAACTGTATCTAGGGTAGTCCCATTTAAGTTAGGAATCGCAGCGGTAACAGGATCATTGGTTAGATCATCCAGAGTGAGATGGTGTCCGAACTTGTTCAATTTTTTACATAACTGGACCACCGCCCGTTCCGTGTGTACTGGCGTCCAGGCTTCCGGACTGATTTGCATGTCATCCAACAATACTGCGGCCCCTTTGGTAAGATAAAAACGACTGCCGGACACACGCTGCAGTACTGTAGCGGGATAATTTATATCCGGGTTACTTTCCAGAGAATCTTTCACAATTCCTGCTTTTGCTTCACCCGCCGCGAAAATGATAGCTGTTACGTCAGGATTACTGGTAATGGTGGATAGACCAATAGTGAGGGCCAGTCGGTTGCGGGATATCTCAATACCACCCAGGTCTGCAGCGGATGCAGCCTGGGTTTCGAAGTTTGTTTCCAGAATTCGGGTAGTGGAATTATGGTCCGATCCACGCACATTGAAAGCAATGTGGCCATCGGGTCCGATCCCGCCGAGAAAAAATCCAATGCCGCCCAGTTCTTGAATCCGATTCTCGTATTCACTACACCATTGATCCACGGCAAAGATGGTCTTTTTTTGACGTTTCTCGATGTCGGATTTTGGTTCACGGAGACGCAGGGAAAGATCGATTATGAAATTGGGGAAAATATCTTGCTGTAAATATCTGCTAGGGCGGGGGATTTCCGCACAGTTGATCAACAGACAATTTTTCGGATCCAGGCCAAATCCGTTGACATAAAACTTCTGCACATAATTGAACATGCTATTATGCTGCTGTGGATCGATCGGGTAGAATTCGTCGATTTGCACAAATCGCAGTTGGTGCAAATCAGGTTTGTCAGAAATACTTAAGCCATGCTCTCGGCGCAATTTTTCTATTTTGGTGTCGTTCCAATTAGCAAGGATTTGCTGGGTCCACTTGATAAAGTATTCTGGAGTTTTTCCTGTTGGTAAACTGATCACACCTTGGGGATTGTCCGCCGTCCATTCAAGGAACCGGAGTGCAGTCAGCAACCCCAGGTCGGGCACATTTTTGACTACAATATGGGGAACTGGCGTAGTGGGTTCTGCAAGATTGGAACTTTCAAAAAAGCAGTTTTCAACCTGCGAAAAATGAGATATCAAGATTAATCCTTATAAATGGTTGAACAAAATTACATTTAATTTTTCCATTGATGTAGTTGTCAGTTAAAAAACCACCATTAATAGGCTATCCAGATAGGGAAAAAATTTTAACCTTTTATAGCTTTGCGAGTCATTAATCACGATCCATATATAAGAACAGTAATTAAATTAATTTACTTATTTATTTAATTAGGATATGTTCAGGCAAGCACGTAGAATTGTAACGGAAGATATTTAAAGAGGATCCATCAATATGAAAGCGTATTTCACAAGTATAAAATTCATTGTAATGCTTTCGATGATCACTTCCTTCAGTTTTGGGACGGATCAGCTGGATGAAGTTATTGCTGAGGAAGAGGGCAACATTGCCTATCGAAACAGTATTGACTTTGATACTAGGACGACGCAAGTCTGGTGGGATAGCGCCTGGCATTATAAATGGCAATGGCTGAAATCGTATGATGACAGCGGTTTTTTAACGGAGTCTGAATTTCACAAATTCAGGGATAATGAATGGTTAGTGCGCGCTAATATATCTTATACCAATAATGATAATGGCGCACCTACTTCAAGTACTAAACAGGTATACTGGGATGGATCCTGGTACAATCGTTCCTTGCATGAATACGACTATAACGACGGCGGTGACCTGACCCAAAAAACGCGACTGAAGTGGCATGGTGATTCCTGGCATAATCGATCCCAGACCGAATTACAATACGAAGGCGGGTTATGCGTGAATAATACCTACTACCGTTGGAAAGACAGTACCTGGACCAATCGTTATTTACAGGAATTTTCATATAATGATAGTGACGAGAGGGATGTAAAAGTGGGATATAAATGGACCGATAGTGACTGGACTGAACGGCACAAGACTGAATATTCTTATGATGATAACGGTGATCTATCTCAAAAAATGTTTTATAAATGGATCGATGCCAGTTGGGTGACTAGAGCTAGGCTAACTGTCAGTCGCGATGATGCTCATAACCCTGTAGAAATTCTTTTGGAAAAAGTGGACAGTACCGATGCGTGGAATAATGTCGCCTTGCGGGAGAATACATTTTCTGGTGATGGGATGGTCATGGAAACAGTCTCGTCCAGGTGGCGTAATGATGAGTGGCGCCCTCGAAAACGTAATGAATATACTTATGTCAATGGACCAGGAAGATCGATCCTGAGTATTGCTGCACCTGCAACTTTGCCAGACCAAATATCCCTCTCACAGAATTATCCCAACCCCTTTAATCCGATAACAACTTTCAGCTATGAACTACCGAAAGCGGAATTTGTGACGATCGCTGTTTTTGATATACGCGGTGACATAGTTGCTACGCTGGTTAATGAACGGCAGGATCCTGGAGTCAGATCATATCGCTGGAATGCTACCAATGATAATGGGCATGGTGTTGCTGCCGGTGTATATATCTACACCATTAAAGCAGGGAATTTTCGGCAGTCCAAAAAGATGATTTTATTGAAATAAAATTAACCGACTATTTTGATATAAAAACCCCGTCCATTAACGGGGTTTTTTGTTTATGGACATTTATTACTGACGTGGTGTAATATTGTTTTATTGGAATAATTCATTTTAGGCTAATAATTTGTTGAAACACTGGTAAACAGACACTGCGGAAATGAACTTTTACATAACATCCCTTTTCTTTGCGATTCCCACCTTTGTGGCACTTATTCTCGTTGAAGCGATAGCCGCCAAGCGCAAAGGGGTAAAGATCAATCATTCAGCAGATGTTATCTCAAGTTTGAGCTCCGGGATCACAAATACGATTCGTGATGGTGTAAAATTCAGCTTTGCCATCATCAGCTATTCTTGGCTGGTCGATCATATGACCGTCTATAAACTGGAACCAGTCTGGCTTGCTGTAGTTATCGCTTTTGTGGTTGAGGATTTTTCAGGGTACTGGATGCATCGATTGAATCATCGCGTCAATATTTTTTGGAACAGGCATATCATTCATCACAGCAGCGAGGAATTTAACCTTTCCTGTGCTCTGCGCCAGTCAATTTCAAATACGATACGCTTTGCTGCAATTTTTATGATTCCTGCAGCTCTGCTTGGTATTCCCACCAAAATTTTTGCAATTTTGGGACCCCTGCACCTGTTTATGCAGTTCTGGTACCACACGCAACTGATCGGTAAACTGGGCTTACTTGAATATATTCTGGTTACGCCATCTCATCACCGGGTACACCACGCAATCAACCCTGAATATATAGATAGAAACTACAGTCAGATTTTAATATTCTGGGATAAGCTGTTTGGGACCTTCCAGCCTGAGCTTGATGATGTAAAACCAGTATATGGAACGCTCAAGCCGGCTCAGACCTGGAATCCGGTGATCATTAACTTTAAACATATGTGGCAGTTGTTCAAAGATGCGTGGCACACGGAACGAATCCTTGATAAGCTACGGATCTGGTTTATGCCCACCGGCTGGCGGCCGGCGGATGTCAAAGAAAAGTACCCCCTGCAAGAGGTTACAAATCCAGAAAAACAAATAAAGTACAAAACTGAAAATTCGATTCTTTTGGTTGCCAATTCATGGGTACAGCTTAATATAACGATCATATTGATGTTTCATATGTTCACAATCATCCCCAGCTTTAGCGCCATATTGAATTATCTATACGCCATCATGCTCATTGTTAACGTTTTCTCATTCACATCTACGTTAGATCATCGTAACTATGCTCTGGTAGCGGAGTCTGTGAAGTTGAGTTTGGGATTCAGCCTACTTTATTTTCAAAATTACAGCTGGTTTGGTTTAAGTGGTTTTTATGTTTATGGACTTATATTCTATTTCATTATATCATTTTTGCTGACATATTATTTTCAAAATGAAATAAAAATCGGTTCGCCCCGTCCGGATCCGGCGTAAGTATAGTTTCATTAAAATTCAGAGGTGTGAAGAATGACTAACTGTAGGGAGTTACATTTTATTTAGATTAATCGAACAGGTTCATTTCCCAGAATAAGCTTACCGCATTAGTATAATAGTCGCGGTTGAATATTTTTCGAAAACCATGGCCTTCGTCCATAGCTACTATATACCACACATCTCCTCCATTATTTCGAATCACATCTCGCATTTGTTACGCTTCAGTTACGGGAACCCGGGGATCATTATACCCCTGTACAATGAAAAGTGGTTTCGTGATCTTCTGGGCACTATTGTTCGGTGATATCTTTTCCAGGAACGCATTCATTTCCGGATCACGCTCATCACCGTATTCTGCCCTCCTCAAATTTCGCCGGTATTCTTTAGTGTTTTTTAAAAAAGTAACGAAATTTGAAATTCCTACTACATCCACAGCGCATTTTAGTCGGTCGTTGAAATGTGTCATGGAAGCTAACACCATATAGCCACCATAGGAGCCACCATAGACAGCTATTCTATCATTATCTAGATAAGGTTGGGTCTCAATCCAATCTAAAAATGATCCAATATCCATGACTGAATTCTCTCGCTTAAAGCCATTATCCAGCTGAACATATGATTTCCCATACCCAGCAGAGCCACGAACATTTGTGGCCAGTACCGCCGCACCTAATTCGTTGATCCAGTATTGAAAGGTGGAAATAAATCCTGGTCGAAACTGACTTTCGGGACCGCCATGGATATAAATGATCACGGGAAAAGGCCCTTTGCCTTCCGGTTTATAGATGAATCCCGGTACAGTAAATCCATCGAATGAGTCCACATGGATCAGTTGAGGTTCAACAAAATTTTCAGTATTCAGGCCCCCAACTTCGCTTTCGGTCCATTTTGTGAGTAGTTTTTTTCGGATATCTAATACATAAACATCTCCGGGAGTCTTTGGCGTGTTAAGCGTCAGTGCTAATTTTTTTCCATTGGGGTGGAATTCGAGACCACCCATTAACCCTACAGGCAAATCAGGAATTGGAACTTCTTTGAACCGATCTGTACGAAATATCCTTAATCTGGATACAGCATCCTCATTAGTTGTAAGGGCCAGGTAGCGGCCATCTTCAGATAGATCTAAACCGGACACATCCCATGGAATGTTTCCCGTTAATATGGTGTGCGCACCAGATTTGATATCGTAATAGCGTAAATGTCGAAAATCTGTGTCTTCATCTGATGTATAGTAGATTCCTTTACCATCTTTACTGAATAGTGCTCCACCGTAGCTGATTTTCTTTTCTTTTGAATTGAAAGGCTCTAACTCACCGCTTTCAGTATCTACGATATGGATGTAAGATTCGTTAATAGAAACATATTTAATAACTAGAACCTTCTCATCTTTTTTCGACCAGTCCATGGCTCCCCAATAGCCTGGTTCCTCAACCAATGGTGTATGGATGCCAGAAAGATCACCAACGAAAATATTCATATCAACACCATTGCCCATATTTGAAGTAAATGTGAAACGTTTGCCATCACTTGACCATGGGCCTATGCTATTTCTTGATTGGCCATCGGTTAATAGGGTAGACGATCCCGAATTCAAATCAAAATAATAAATCTGGTAATATTCATTGCCGCCTGTATCTTTGGTAAATAGAAAGCCGTTCCGGGTTGGGTCAGGGCAATATATCCCGCCTCTAACCGGCTCATTAAAAAATGTAATCTGATTCCTCGATCCAAGAGGTTCGGTAACAGTATGTAGCTGGGTTGTTTCTGCGAATCGAGTACCAATGATCATACCTTTTCCATTCGGATTCCAAGACCGGAATGAGGCTGATCTTGTATTTCGGTATTGCCTTGATCGCTCCTTAATTTCCGCTGAAATTTCTGGAACATTTTCCATAATTAAATTTCCCAATTCACGTTTTTCCTGGGCAAAGCAAAGGGTGAATATTGAAAAACAAAGAACTAATGATTTTTTCATGATTGATATCCTTTTTCAGTGATTAATGAATACGTTATTGATAAATTACCAAATCTTTAAAGTAGTTTTCGAAGAAAATAATTTTCTGAATTGTTATTAATCTTTGGGACTAATAATCAATTATCCGTATTAGGAATTAGTATTTTTATATTTCTTTGAAACAAATAAATTTTATTCAGAATGCGGGCGTCGTATAATGGCTATTACCCGAGCTTCCCAAGTTGAAAATCGGATTCTCTGAAACGCTGTTTATAGAGGAGAAACGCCTTTCCAACCTTTGTCATATAAACCCATTAATTACCATTAAGGGTACCTAAAAAAGGGTACCTAATTTTACCAACTTTCATATAATCGCAGACCCCCCTTGGGGTACACTTCCCCTATATAAGTGGGGGGGGGTATCCCGGGTTTTTTTGTTTATAG